>DASWRR010000598.1:0-2946 GCA_036403055.1 Ilumatobacteraceae bacterium
TCGGCAGCCGGAGAGACCACCGCGCACGGTTCGGAAGGCGGCTACGTTTCCTGCGTCGACGCAACTCGGGGTTCCGCCGGCGTGGGGAGTAGGCATGGGATCCGTGCTCGTCGGTGCGCGAAGGACGGCAATGCGTGGTGCGATGCTCGCCGCGCTCGTGGCGACTGCCGTTCCGGTGACGCTCGCGCTCTCGATCGAACCCGCGCACGCGACGGCCGCCGCCGCGTTCGCGCACGGCTGGAACGATCCGAGCTACCACCAACTCGGCGACGGCACGTCGACCGACCGCACGGTCGCCGTGCACGTGTGCGGGGGCTACACCGATCTCGTTGCCGTCTCGGCGGGCACGAACCACAGCATCGCGCTGCGAAGCGATGGCACGGTCGTGGGCTGGGGTGACAACAGCTATGGAGAGGCGACCGGGCACGAGTCGTCGAACGCGGTGTCGATTCCGACGCCCGTTGACGGAGTGACGGACGCGATCGCGATCGACGCCGGCGGGTATCACGATCTGGTCTTACGCGCCGACGGCTCGTTGTTGTCGTGGGGACTCAACCAGTTCGGCCAGGACGGCCGGACGGGGTGGCCGTATGCGCCGGGAGTCGTTCCGCTCTCGCACGTCGCCGGGATTGCGGCCGGCAACACGAGTCTTGCGGTCACGAACAGCGGAGCCGTCTACGCATGGGGCCTCAACACGCACGGCGAGGTCGGCGACGGCACGACGACCGACGCGTATTCGCCCGTGCAGGTGCTGTCGAGCGGCGCAGTCGCGGTCGCGACGAACTTCGGTGATCACAGCCTCGCGCTGATGAGCGACGGGACCGTCATGGCGTGGGGCTGGAACGAGTTCGGCCAGCTCGGCGACGGCACCACGACCGACCGTCACACGCCGCAACCGGTTCCCGGCCTGAGCGACGTCGTCGCGATCGATGCCGGCTACTTCCACAGCCTCGCGCTCCTCGCCGACGGCACTGTCATGCAGTGGGGCGCAACCGATTGGAGCAACCAGAACGGCGATCCGACGGTGTTCTCCACGTCACCCGCGGCGGTTCCCGGCCTCGGCGACGTCACCGCGATCGCCGGGGGTGCACGCCACAGCGTGGCGATCAAGTCGGACGGCACGGCGGTGGCATGGGGGCAATCGATCTTCGGCAAGCTCGGCGACGGCAACAACGGTTCCGAGGGCACCGTCACGACACCGGTGGCCGTGCAGGGACTGAGTGGCGTCACGAGCATCGCGGCCGGCGGTCAGCACAGCTTGGAGGTCGCGGCCGCCGGACCGCCGTCGACGTGCAACGACGTGACCGCACCGTCGATCACGCTCACCACGCCCGCCCCGGACGTCGCGTTCGCACTGGGCCAATCAGTCCTCGCCGACTACGCATGTTCCGACACGGAATCGGGCGTGGCCTCGTGTACCGGAACCGTTCCCGACGGCTCCGCGATCGATACGTCGTCACCCGGGCTTCATTCGTTCTCGGTGACCGCCGTCGACAACGCCGGCAACACCGCGCCAACCGTCACCCATACGTATCTCGTCGACGCCGACCCGCCGACCGTCACGCTGACGACGCCGGCCGCGAACGACTACTTCGTACAGGGAGACAGCGTCACGAGCGACTACTCGTGCGCCGACGATGCGGCAGGCAGCGGTCTTGCGTCGTGCACGGGAACATTGGCGAGCGGCGCGGTCATCGACACGTCCGCCGTCGGCACGTTCTCGTTCGATGTCTCGGCCACCGACAACGTCGGAAACGTCACACAGGTGACCCATACGTTCACCGTGGTCGCGCCGGTCGACGTCTCGCAGACGTTGCCGCCGGGCGGCGGCACGGTGACCACCGACTCCGGTAGCACCGGGCCGACTCCGACGGCGCCCGTGCAATCGTCGGTCTCGAGCCCGAACCAGGGCGACGTCGCGATCTCGCAATCGACCGTCAGCGACGCGCCACCGACCGGCTATTCGGTGCTCGGTCTGCAAGAAGACATCACGGCACCGCCGGCAACGGCCGGCAGTCCGCTCGTGCTGAGCTTCTCATTGGACGCCGCGTTGCTCCAGGCCGGCGCGGTCGATGCGTCGAGCGTGGTCGTCTTTCGCGATGGCGTGCCCATCGCAGACTGCACAGATCCGTCGACCGTCGTGGCCGCACCCGACCCGTGTGTCTTCCGCCGGCTCGACTTGTCGGGAAACGACGCCGAGATCGACGTGTACAGCTCCCACGCCAGTCACTGGAACTTCGGAAAGCGCGACCCGCTCGCCATCGCGACGTCGTCGCTCCCGGACGGCACCGTGGGCGTCAACTATCAGGCGTTGTTCGCCGCGAGCTCCGGCACCGCGCCGTATTCATGGTCGATCGTCTCGGGAGCCCTGCCCGACGGGCTCACGTTGAAGCGGACGACGGGCGCGATCACGCGAACCCCCACCGCCGCCGGTCTCACGGCATTCACGGTACGCATGGCCGACGCCGAGGGGGCGAGGGCGACGGCGTCCCTGTCGATCACGGTTGCGCCGACTGCCAACCCGGCGCTCGCAAGGGTCGGCGTCGCGTATTGGCATGCGGTCGCATCCTTCAGTGGTGTCGCGCCGTACCACTGGAGCCTGGTGTCGGGGCACCTCCCCGGTGGGCTGGCCCTGAACCCCGATACCGGCGTCATCTCGGGTACCCCGGGCGCCGAGGGGAAGTTCACCGCGTCGGTCCGCGTGACTGACTCGAGAACGCCGACCCCGCGACGTGTCGCGACCAAGGTCACCATCTCGGTGGCGCCGGCCGCGATCACGATCGGACCGCGGCACCTCGCACGCGCGAAGACGAGCGTGGCGTACGGAACGACACTGTCGGCGACCGGTGGAACCGCGGCGTACAAGTTCACGGTCGCATCCGGGGCCCTGCCGCCGGGGATCACGCTGACTCGCGCGGGCGTGTTGTCGGGCACTCCGACGGCGCC
>DASWRR010000599.1:0-8744 GCA_036403055.1 Ilumatobacteraceae bacterium
GAGCAGTTCCACGGCCACGAGCTGAAGAAGTTCACGCCGATGAACTTCACCGCGCTCAAGACCGCGGTACCTGCGCCCGACGTTGCTTATGGGTTGCCGCTCGAGTCCGTCGGACGGCGCGGCAAGTACCTGCTCTTGCAATTCGAGCCGGTGACGTTCGTGGTTCATCTGATGCAAGGTGGCCGCCTGCTCGTCGACGACAAGCAGTCGATGAAAGCTCGCAACGGGCAGGCCCGTTTCGTGTTCGCCGATGGGCCAGCGTTGTTGTTGACCGAGGCCGGAACCGAGCGGCGCGCCGGTGTGTGGTGCGTCGCCAACGAGGCGTTGAACGGGCCGCCGCTCGAACGCCTCGGGCCTGAAGCACTCGACGTCACACCCGAGTCGCTCGCCGCGTCGTTCGCCAAGAACAACATGCGCATCCATGGATACCTGCGTGACCAGCACCAGATCGCGGGTCTCGGCCGAATGCTCGCGAACGAGATCTGCCATCGGGCCAAGATCTCGCCGTTCGCGATGACGGGCAAACTCGGCGTCGACGGTGCACGCGCCGTCTTCGAGGCCGTCCACGAGGCCGTCGACGAGGGCCTCGCGTACGAACGAACCCGACCGGACATGAGCTCGTCGAAGGATCGGCCGGGCCGTGTCCACGGCCGTGTCGGAGAGCCGTGCCCGGTGTGCGGCGACACGATCCGCTCGGTCTCGTACAGCGGCTACACCGTGGCCTACTGCCCGACGTGTCAGACCGGCGGCAAGGTGCTCGCGGACAACACCACTTCCCGCTTCCTGAAGTAGGTCCCGCGACACTCGTACCGATCTACGCTCGGGCGCATGCCGATCCACCTGCGCGCTGAGCCGACCGACTACGCCCCGGCGGTGTTGGTGCCCGGTGACCCGCGGCGGGCGACCTACATCGCGGAGACGTTCTTCGACCCAGGCGCGAAGTGTGTCAACGAAGAGCGTGGCATGTTGGGCTACACCGGCACGTACAAGGGTCAGCCCATCAGCGTTCAGTCCGTCGGCATGGGTGGCTCGAGCGCGGCGATCTACTACACGGAGCTGATCGAGCTCGGTGCCAGGCGCATCATCAGGGTCGGCACAGCGGGTGGGCTTGCCGACGGCCTGCAGATGGCCGACACCGTCGTTGCCATCAGTGCCACGCCAGACGATCCGATCATCACCCACCTCACACAGGGCGAGGCGCACGCACCGACCGCAACGTGGTCGTTGGTCGAGCACAGCACGAACCTTTCACGCGCTGCGGGATCCGTCGTCCACGTCGGACCGATCGTCTCGAGCGCGCTGTTCTACGACCAGCGCGACGGGATCATGAGACGCTGGAAGGACCGCGGCCACCTCGCTGTCGAGATGGAGGCCGCGGTGCTGTACACGCTCGGAGCGATTCACGCGATCGAGACGCTGTGTCTCGTGACGATCAGCGATCTCATCGCCGTCGATGCCGCGACCTCGGTTCGGATCACCGACGATGACTTGAAGCAGGGCGTCGATCGCATGACGACCGTTGCGTGCGAGGTGGCGATCGCCGACCTCAGTTGACGGTGTCGCCGCGCCGGGCTAGATCAGCCCCAGCTCCTTCACGGCGTCGCGTTCGTCAGCGAGCTCGGCGACGGATGCATCGATCTTGCCTCGGGAGTAATCGTCGATGTCGAGCCCTTGCACGATCGAGTACTCACCTTTCTTGCACTCGCAGGGGAACGACGAGATGAGGCCTTCGGCGACGCCGTACGACCCGTCCGAGGGAACTGCCATCGACACCCAATCGCCGTCGGCCGTTCCGAGTGTCCACGTGCGGATGTGATCGACCGCTGCATTCGCTGCCGAGGCGGCCGACGAAGCGCCGCGCGCTTCGATGATCGCGGCGCCGCGCTTCGCCACCGTCGGGATGTACGTGCTGTCGACCCAGTCGTGGTCGTTGACGACGTCGTAGGCGCACTTGCCCTGCACCTTCGCGTGGAACAGGTCGGGATACTGAGTGACCGAGTGGTTTCCCCAGATCGTCATGTTGCTGACGTCGTTCACCGTCGTGCCGGTCTTCTGAGCGAGCTGACTGACCGCCCGATTGTGGTCGAGTCGAGTCATCGCCGTGAACCGCTTCGGATCGAGTTCTGGCGCATTGCGCATCGCGATCAGTGCGTTGGTGTTGGCCGGGTTCCCGACGACGAGGATCTTGACGTCCTTCTTCGCACTCTTGCTCAACGCCACGCCCTGCGGCTTGAAGATCCCACCGTTCGCCGTCAGCAGATCGCTGCGCTCCATCCCGGCCTTTCGCGGCATCGCACCGACGAGCAGCGCGACATCGACGTCACCGAACGCGACGTTCGCGTCGTCGGTGCACACGACATCGGCGAGCAACGGGAAGGCGCAGTCGTCGAGCTCCATCTTCACGCCGCCGAGCGCGCCGAGCGCCGGCGTGATCTCGAGCAGTTGAAGGATCACCGGCGTGTCAGGGCCGAGCATCGAACCTGAGGCAATGCGGAACAGCAGGCTGTAACCGATCTGACCGGCAGCACCGGTGACAGCGACGCGAACGGGTGTAGTCATGCGGCGAGCGTAGGTCGCCGGTTGCACGGCTCAAAAGCGCGTCAGGTCGGCAAGCCGAGCGCCTGCAGGATGATGTCTCGATAGAACTGCTTGGCGACATCGTCGCTCAGATGGATGCCACCATCGCTGGCCGAGAGGTGGTCGGAGATCTCCGCCGCCCGCGCTTCCCAGTCGAGCACCTTGACGTTCGGATGCGTCTCGGGCAACGACCGAATGATCTCGTTGTTGCCGGCGATCCACGGCTTCGGGGCTTTGACCGTCATCACCACGACGAGGCTGAGATCGCTGACTTGATTCAGCACGGCTTCGTACTGGTCGCGGGTGACCGTGCCGTTCGTGCCGAGTTGAATCACGACGCCATACGTGATGCGGTACTTGCTCTTCGCCAGTTGCAGTTGCTCGAGCTCCCAGTCCGGGCCCTTCGACACTTCCGCCGCAGTCTTGAACCCGCGGGCATCGAGCACCGGCTTGGCGCCGAGCATCACCGACTCGCCGACCGCGAACAACGGGATGTCCTGCAGCACCGTCGTCGGCGGCGCTGTCGACGGTGCGACCGTCTGATCGGGAGCGGGCGCGACCGTCGGGCCGACTGCGACCAGCGTCGACGTCGGCTGATCGACAGAGTCGGTCGCGGGCGGCGCAAGCGTTGCATCGACCGCCCGTCCCGCCGCGCTGTCGCATTCGATCTGACCGACGCACCGGTTGTCGGCCATCGCGATGCTGACTCCGGCGAACCCGACCAGTGCCGCGCTGACGACACCGAACGTCGCAACGCGCTGGCGTCGCTTGTACGCCGCAGCGGTTCGCGGGCGGCGCTCGCCGCGCAACCATTCACCGATGCGACCTTGGCGAATCGGCGTCTCGATGTATCGGTAGCTCGCCTCGGTGATCGGCAGCGTCAGCGCCATCGCGAGGATCCATTGCGACAGCGACATCTGCACGCCGGCCTGCTGGCGAATGATCTGGTAGATCGGCCAGTGATAGAGGTACATCCCGTAGCTGCGCGTGCCGACCCAGTTGAAGACTCGGTTCCCCAACAACCGTCCCATCACTGCCCGCTGATGGGTGACGGCGGCGATCACCATCAGGGTCGCAAGCCCGGTGAGGAAGAACCCGCCACGGAACAGCCACGGATCGAAACGAATCCCGGTGGAGTGACCGTCGCCGGAGAGTGTCAGCTTCCACGCAAGAAATCCGAGGAGCGCCAGTCCGCCGAGCGCGAGCAGGTCGAGCGAGCGCGCTTTGTCGCGCGCTGCGCCGCGCAGCAACGCCATCGGGCGCCACACCATCGCGAACGCCGCTCCCATCAAGAGTCCACCCGCACGGCTGAACGTCCCGAGGTACAGCGCTTCGTTGACGTTGATGCACCGACCGAACAGCTTCCAGTAGCCGTTCATCGCATCGGGTGCGCACGTCGTGGCGACATCGCCGTTCGCGAAGAGGATCGCAACCATCATCGAGATCCACGCGCTGATGCCGAACAGCCACAGTGCCACCCGCGGCAGTCGGTTCCGACCGAGATGCAGGATCCCAACCATGACGAGCGGCCAGACGAGGTAGAACTGCTCCTCGACCGCGAGCGACCACAGATGGCGGAACGGGACGAACGCTTCGTTGGCCGTGTATCCCTGACCGACGAAGATCTGGTACCAGTTGCTGCTGTAGAGGATGCCGCCCATGAAGTCGCCGCGCGTTCGGCCTTGCGGGCCACGATTGAACAGCGCCATGTACACGGCCATCGCGCTCATCATCGTGAGGACGGCGGGCAGCAATCGGCGGAACCGGCGCAACCAGAACTGTCCGAGGTCGACGCGGCCCGTGCGTTCGTGCTCGCCGATGAGCAGCAACGTGATGAGGTACCCACTGATCACGAAGAAGACCTCGACGCCGAGGAAGCCACCGCCGAGCCACGAGTGGTTCGCGTGATAGAGCATCACGGCGACGACCGCGAGGGCGCGCATGCCATCGAGACCCGGCAAGTACGGCACGCGATTCAACTGACGTTTCGGCGCGCTGAACGTGCGCGAAGCGCGAGGTGCCGTCCGGGTGCTCATCGAGCTACAAGTATCGCTGATGGACGACCGCGTATCGTGCTCAGCTGCAGCGCTCGCGCGACTCGCTCACCTGGGATGATCGGACCCGGCGCGGCCCAGGCCGAGGCTCGTGGCGATCGCTCGCGTCGTCGGGCTGCGGTTCAACGTGTAGAAGTGAAGACCCGGCGCACCGACGTCGAGCAGCGCGCTGCACAGTTCGGTCGCGATGTCCGCGCCGATCCGGTTCGCCTCGGCGGCGTCGTCACCCGCTTTGCTGACGCGCTCGATCAACCACTCCGGCACCTGCGTACCCGACATCTGCGCCATGCGCGAGACCTGGGCGATGTTGGTCACCGGCATGATCCCGGGGATCACCGGCTTGGTCACGCCGAGGTCGGCCAGCTCGTCGACGAGTGCGACGTAATGATCGACCTCGAAGAAGAACTGAGTGATCGCGAAGTCGGCTCTTGCCAACTTTTGGGCGAGGTGCTTGCGATCGTCCTCGCGATCCGGCGACCGCGGATGCAGTTCGGGGTGCGCCGCGACGCCGACGGAGAACGCACCGAAATCGATCAGATCCTCGACCAATTCACTCGCGTGGCGGTACTCGCTCACGCTCGGAAGATCGACGTCCGCCGGGGGATCCCCGCCCAAGGCGAGGATGTTCTCGACGCCCTCAGCGCGGTAGTCGATGAGGATGTCGCGGATGTCGTCGCGGGTGTGACCCTGACATGTGAGGTGCGCCATCGGTGTCGTCTCGGTCTGGCGACGAACCCACGACACGAGGTCACGCGTCTTCGTGCGAGTGCTTCCGCCGGCCCCATAGGTGACACTGACGAAGTCGGGCTGCAGATCCTCCAACTGCGCGATCGCGTGGCCGAGACTGAGCCAACCGGCCTCGTTCTTCGGAGGGAAGAACTCGAACGAGAACGTTCTGCGAGCGGCGAGAAGATCGGAGATCCGTGCCATGCCCTACAAGTTTGACACGTCAATGCCGGAAGTGGCGTTCGTTCGTGAAGACCATGGCGATGCCGTGTTCGTCGGCCGCGGCGATCACTTCGTGGTCGCGCAGGCTTCCCCCTGGCTGGATCACCGCTCGAATTCCCGCGTTCGCAGCGGCGTCGAGTCCATCACGGAAGGGGAAGAAGGCGTCGCTCGCGCATGCTCCGCCGAGCGCGCGACCGCCTGCACGTTCCGCCGCGATGCGAGCAGAATCGAGCCGATTCTGTTGGCCGGCACCAATACCGATCGCCTGCTCGTCCTTCACGTACACGATCGCGTTGCTGCTGACCGCGGCGCACACCTGCCACGCAAACCTGAGGTCAGCCCACTGCTGCTCGGCGGGCACGACTGCGGTGACGACACCCCACGTGGAGTCATCGAGGTTCACCGTGTCGACGTCCTGCACCAAGAACCCACCGTCCACGGAGCGCATGTCGAGCCTCGCACCGTACGGCGGCGGGCCGGTCAAGACGCGAAGGTTCTTCTTCTCGGTCAACGTCGCGAGCGCGTCGCCGTCGAACGACGGAGCGACGATCACTTCGGTGAACACGGCCGCGAGCGCGTCGGCGAGCGCCTTCGGAACGGCGCGATTCAACGCAACAATGCCACCGAACGCGCTGACGGGATCGCACGCGTTCGCCTTGACGTACGCGTCGGTGATCTCGTCGCTGAGCGCGACTCCGCACGGATTCGCATGCTTCACGATGACGCACGCCGGGCGATCGAATCGTTGCACCAAACGCCACGCCGCCTCCGTGTCGAACACGTTGAGGTAGCTCATCTCCTTGCCACCGAGTTGCACGGCCTCGTCCCACCAGCTGTGCCGACCGTCGACCCGATACCTCGCTGCCGATTGATGCGGGTTCTCTCCGTACCGAAGTGACTGCGCCTTCGTCATCGAGAGGTGCATGGTGTCGGGGAACGCGCTGTCGTCGAACCACGCGGCGATCTGCGCGTCGTAGGCAGCGATTCGAGCGAACGCGTCGCGCGCCAGCCGACGTTTCGTCTCCCCACTGATCGAACCGAGCGCCCGCAACTCGTCCACGACCACGGCGTAATCAGCCGGGTCGACCACCACGGTCACGAACTCGTGGTTCTTTGCGGCCGCACGGACCATCGCCGGACCGCCGATGTCGATCAGTTCGATGCTCGGATTCGCCGCAAACGGATACAGGTTGCAGACCACCATGTCGATCGGCTCGATCCCGTGTTCCGCCATGTCGGCGCGGTGCGATTCCTTGGTCGGATCGGCGAGCAACCCGCCATGGACCTTCGGGTGCAACGTGACCACGCGGTGGTCGAGGATCGCCGGAACACCCGTGAGGTCGGCGAGGTCGGTGACGGGAGTTCCGGCGGCCGAGATCGCCTTGGCCGTCCCGCCGCTGCTGACGAGTCGCCAGCCCAGGTCACGCAGGCTCGCAGCCAGTTCGACGATGCCGGTCTTGTCGTACACCGAGAGCAGCGCAGTGGGCATCTCCGGAGAGTAGGGGACGCTCGCCAGTCCGCGATCGAAGCCTTTACAAGGTGTACGGTGCGCGCCGGGGCTGGAGTTAGTTTCTCATCAGGAGGCACACGTGGATCTGAGCAAGTTCAAGACATCCGATTGGCTGAAAGTCGGTGGTGCCATCGGCTTTCTGATCTTCGGATTCTTCAAGTGGGTCACGGTTTCCGGGGCAGGAGGTTTCGGATCGGCCAGCGGTGGCAACGTGTTCGACTTCTTCTGGACCGGCACGTTGCCGTGGATCCTCGTCATCGCGACGGGCGTCATCACGTTCTTGTTGGCAACCGGAACCATGAAGCCCGGTTCACTGCCGTGGCCGCTGATCATGCTGATCGCGACCGGGATCGCCGCGCTGCTGTTGCTGATCCGGTTCATCTTCAACCCACTCGCGGGATCTGACGCACTCGAGGCTGCGGGCATCAGCTTTGGTCGCGGTATCGGAATGATCCTTTCCGTGATCTCCGGCCTCGTCGCCTTTGCCGGCGCATTCATGGGCTTCAAGGAATCTGGTGGCGACTTCAACGATCTGAAGGACATGAACAAGTTGAAGGGCGCCTTCCAAGGTGGTGGCAGCAACTCCGCACCACCTCCGCCTCCGCCTCCGCCCGGGATGACGCCCCCGCCGCCTCCTCCCCCGCCCGCCTGACGCTCACCATCTTCACGAAGAACCCCGCCCGCAGGGGCGGGGTTCTTTCGCGTCACGGCTCGGTCCGCCCGTGACCCGCGGTCGCCCCCACCCCGTCGCCCCACCCCCGTCTGTGTAAGCGACCAGACGTTCCGCGCTTCTGTGCGGTCACCCAATCGGTGACGTGGCAAGCGCGAGCGCCTCGACGATCGTCGTGACGACGTAGGCCGGACGCCCGACGACATCGCTGTAGGTGAACTGCAAAACGAGGAACCCGTCCATCGTCAGCCGATTGACGCGTTCGGCGTCGATCGTCATCTGCGCGCCGGAGCGGTGCCATCGATACCCGAGCGCCTCGACGACGACGCGAGTGCCGGGGAAGCGGAAGTCGACACGGATCAGTCGGTCGCCGCGACGCCCGAGCACCTGCTGCGGTATCGGCAATGGGATTGCGGACGCATCGAGGAGCCGCAGCACCTCGCGCTCGAGCCAACTGTGGGCGCCACGGGTGATCTCGACACCTTCGATGACCGTCAGCAACGCGGGACTGCCGTAGCGACCCCTACCTCGAAGCGCATTGATCCGACCGTGGAGGAAGTCCTCCGAGATGAGACCGTCGCGAAGCGCGCCATCCAGCGCGGCGGTCAACGCGTCCTTCGGTGCGATCGCGGCGAGGTCGATCAGAGTTCGTGCCGGCGCGGTCACCGGCAACCCATTGACGGTCTCGCGATCGAGCGGATCGAGAGTCTCGGATGTGTGCACGACGACGCCGATCCGGCGAAGGTTGCGACCGCGCGGAGTGACGACGTGATACGGCGGCGCCAGACGGAAACCGTCGAACTGCAGCAGAGCCCCCGCCGTCGGCCCGCAGATCCAACAGGGGTCGCCGATGTCCTCGACCAATCCGTGGAGCGCCGCGTGTTGGTGTGACTGGAAGCCGCTCTTGATCCGGCTTCGAAACTCTGGTGTGAGTTGACCGTCGGTGACCGCCTGTCGGCGGCGTTGCTTGGTCACCCGCCACAAC
>DASWRR010000600.1:0-18218 GCA_036403055.1 Ilumatobacteraceae bacterium
CGTCCGTCGATTGCGCATCGGTCGTTTCGTCACGCTGCGAACGCTGACCAGGACCAGCGCTTCCTGACCCGGAACGAGATCGCTGACTCTCGCCTCGTTCGTGCGGTCGACCCAGCGGCGCGGATATGTCGTCAACAGATCCAGAACGGTGTCGATGCCGACCTCGTGCAACGACGCGAGCTTCTTGTCGCCGACACCCTTGATGCGGTCGACGCCGATCGCATCGAGATCGCGCAACGTGAGTGCTTCAGTCATTCAACGCCGAAGAGGTACGGGTACAACGGCTGACCGCCGCGATGTACTTCAACCTGTACGTCCTCTCGATGCTCGGAGATCCACGACAGCAGCGCATCGGTCTGCCCCGCAGTCGCGTCGCGTCCCGTGATCACCGTGACGATCTCGCGATCCGGTGTGATCAGTCGCTCGAGCAACGCGCATGCCGCTCCGTCGAGCGAGCCGCTGACTGCGACGATGCCGTCGCCGCGGACGAGACCGATCCAATCCCCCGCCGTGATCTGACCCACGTCGCTGTTCGTGTCGCGAACCGCCTGCGTGATCTCGCCGGTGGCGACCGACAGTGCCCCCTCGGTCATCTCTTCCAGATTGACGTCGGCGTCGGCCTCGGGGTCGTAGACCACCAGCGCCGCGAGCGCGGCCGGCATCGACGTCGTCGGCACAACGCGCACGGACTTGGAAGTGAGTGCGTCGAGCTGCTCCGCGACGGGGATGATGTTCTTGTTGTTCGGAAGGACCACCACCTGATCCGCGTTGACCGCTTCCACCGCGGCCAGCAGCTCTGCGGTCGACGGGTTGAGCGTCTGCCCGCCGGTGACGACGCCCTGTACTCCGAGCTGACCGAACAGTTCGGCGAGCCCGTCGCCACTCGCGACGGCGACGACCGCGCATCTCACCGCAGGCAGCCCGAACCCGGCCGCCGAACGCGTGTGACCGGTCGAGATCGCGGCCTCGCGCACCGCGTGCTCCTCGGCGACCTCCTCGAACAGATCAGTCACGCGGATCTGCTTCGGTCGACCGTCGAGGTCGAGCGCGACCTCGATCGCGGCGCCGATGTCGTTGGTATGGACGTGGCAGTTCCACAGGCCCTCGCCGCCGACGACGACGATGGAGTCGCCGATCTCCCCCCATGACTTCTTGAACGCCTCGATGCGCTCGTCGAGCAGCTCGACGAAGTACATCACCTCGTACCGCTGCTCGCTGACATCGACGCCGCCGTCCGTGCGATGACGAAGCGAGACGAGATCGAGCTGCTCGACCGTCGGCCCGTCACCCTCGTCGGGTTCGGGGAGCGGCTCGCCGCCGACGACGAAGAGCGCCGAGTCGAGCAGGAGCAGAAAGCCTGCGCCGCCCGCGTCGACGACGCCCGCGTCCCTCAACACCGGCAACAGATCGGGCGTCCGGTCGAGTGCAGCCTTGCCCGCTGCCCGCGCCGCTCGCAGCACGCCGACCAACGTCGCCCCGGCACCCGCCTCGACTGCGGCAGCGTCTGCCGATTCGCGCACAACCGTGAGAATGGTCCCCTCGATCGGCTTCAAGACCGCCTGGTACGCCGCGGCGGACGCAGCCTTCAGCGCCTCCGCGACCTTGGTCGCGCCCAGGTCACTCGCATCTTTCAGCACCCCGACCAGGCCGCGCAGGATCTGACTGAGGATCACGCCGCTGTTGCCCCGCGCGCCCATCAAGCTGCCGTGGCTGATCGCGTTGCAGGTCGGTTCGAGCTCGTGGTCGGCGAGGTCGAGCTCGGCGACGACAGCGTCCAGGGTTCGCGCCATGTTCGTGCCGGTGTCGCCGTCGGGCACCGGGTACACGTTCATGCGATTGATGCCGGCAGCGTGGAGCTTCATCGTGTCCCGGAACGTGATCACGGTGCTGCGCAACGCCTCGGGCGTGAACCGTTCCAATGTGGGCACGCCGACAGACTAGGGGTGACGCGAGCGTGTCGACGGCGGCATGGCGCTGGTAGCATCTCCAGGCTCGTTTGATCTCGTCGAGGAAGAAACCATCATGGCAGCAGTATGCGAAGTGTGTGGCAAGGGCCCCAGCTGGGGTATGAACGTGTCGCACTCCCACCGGCGCACGAAGCGTCGTTGGAACCCGAACATTCAGCGTGTGAAGGCTCTCATCGGCAGCACCCCGAAGCGGATGTACGTCTGCACCGGTTGCATCAAGAGCGGCAAGATCGTCAAGGCCGGCTGAGGTCTCGACGTCATGCAAGGCGTCGTCAAGCTCTATGACCCGTCGACGGGCGACGGCAGCGTCGTCAGCGACACGACGCTCGCTGAGTACAACCTCGCGCTCGACGCGTTGGAGGGCTCGATCTTCCGGATGCTCCGTCAGGGTCAGCGCGTGGTGTTCGACATCGACGGGGCTGGTCGGGCCACGCGACTGCGCCTCGGGTCCGAAGCAGATATGAAGACTCCGGGCGCCTGAAGGTACCCTTTCGGCAGCGATTCGGCGCAACGGCGCGCCGCATCGAAGGAGTCGAAAACGATGAGTGCTTCTACCTCCAACGACCGCCTCGAGGCATGGGTCAACGAGTGGGCAGAGATCCTCGAACCCGACGACGTCCACTGGTGCGACGGTTCGGCACAGGAGTACGACCGGCTCGCGCAAGGGCTCGTCGATTCCGGAACGTTCACACGGCTCGACGAGGCGAAGCGGCCGAACAGCTACTGGGCGCACAGCGATCCCGCCGATGTCGCCCGAGTCGAGGATCGCACGTTCATCTGCTCGCTCGATCCTGCGGACGCGGGCCCGACCAACAACTGGCGAGAGCCGGATGTGATGCGCGCCGAGATGACACGCCTCTACACCGGCGCGATGAAGGGTCGCACGATGTACGTCGTGCCGTTCAGCATGGGGCCGCTCGGATCCCCGATCGCGCACATCGGTGTGCAGCTGACCGACAGCGCCTACGTCGCAGTCAGCATGCGAATCATGACGCGCATGGGCCAACCCGCGCTCGATGTTCTCGGCGATGGGCAGTGGGTGCCGTGCGTGCACTCGATCGGCGCTCCGCTCGCTCCTGGTGAAGCGGATGTGCCGTGGCCGTGCAATCCCGACAACAAGTACATCGTCCACTTCCCCGAGTCGCGCGAGATCTGGTCGTTCGGCTCCGGGTACGGCGGCAACGCGCTCCTCGGCAAGAAGTGCTTCGCGTTGCGCATCGCTTCGGTGATGGCACGCGACGACGGGTGGCTCGCCGAGCACATGTTGATCCTGAAGCTCACGAGTCCGGAGGGTGACACGAAGTACGTCGCCGCCGCGTTTCCGTCGGCGTGCGGCAAGACGAACCTGGCGATGTTGCAGCCGACGATCCCCGGTTGGACGGCAGAGACGATCGGCGACGACATCTGTTGGATGAAGTTCGGCGCAGACGGACGGCTCTACGCGATCAATCCCGAGGCCGGTTTCTTCGGTGTCGCGCCGGGCACTGGATACGACACCAACCCGAACGCGATGGACACGATGTGGGGCAACTGCATCTTCACCAACACCGCGCTGACGAGCGATGGCGATGTGTGGTGGGAGGGCATGACGAACGACAAGCCGGCGACTGCGACCGACTGGCGCGGAGACGCGTGGACGCCGGAAGTGAAGACGCCTGCGGCGCATCCGAACGCGCGCTTCACCGCACCCGCGGCGCAATGCCCGTCGATCGCCCCCGAGTGGGAGGACCCCAAGGGTGTGCCCATCAGCGCGATCTTGTTCGGCGGACGTCGCCGGACGACGGTTCCGCTCGTGACGCAGGCGTTCGATTGGGAGCACGGCGTTTTCCTCGGTTCGATCATGGCCAGCGAGACGACAGCCGCGCAGCAAGGCGCGGTCGGCAAGTTGCGCTTCGATCCCATGGCGATGTTGCCGTTCTGCGGCTACAACATGGCCGACTACTTCTCGCACTGGCTGGCGATCGGCAAGAACACCGGCGCGGCGTCGCTTCCGAAGATCTTCTTCGTCAACTGGTTCCTGCGCGACGAGGACGGCCGCTTCCTGTGGCCGGGATACGGCGAGAACAGTCGAGTGCTCAAGTGGATCTTCGAACGTGTGGCGGGGCAGGTCGAAGCCGTCGAGACGCCGATCGGCCTGCTGCCGCGGGCAACCGATCTCGACGTCGAAGGTCTATCGATCACCGACGCAGATCTCGAGACGCTGCTGACCGTCGACACCGCGGGGTGGGCCGAGGCGATCCCAGAGATTCGCCGCCACTACGCGCAGTTCGACGGCAAGATGCCGGCGCAGTTGTCGATGGCCCTCGACTCACTCGAGGAGAACCTCGCCCAGTAGCGGGCGGCGCATCGGGATTGTGCGCTAACGAACCTGGCCGACGAGCATCGCCCGGATTCCGAGACCGGCGATGAACAGGCTGCCGAATCCGTAGAGCAGATAGAGGCGGTGCTTCATCTGGATGCGGTACGAGTAGATGATGGCGACCGCGATGATCGCGACGAACCCGTAGAACGCGTGGAACTTCGGGAACCGGAACTTGTACTTGTTGACCAGGATCACGCCGAGGGTGACCTGCACGAACACTGTCAACTCGGCGATCGCGATGAACCACCACAACGCACGCGTGCGCATCTGCTCCAACCAGTTCGCGCCGAGGGCCCACGCGCCCGCGAGACCGTTCCCGACGATCACGAACCAGGCGAAGTTCTCGTGGAGATCGCGAACCGCTACTGCGCTCAGATCGATCAGCCCTGTGTGGCCAACGTGGCGCGAGACGCCTGTTGCGTCTGCGCCTCTTCGAACGCCGATGCGGCGATGTCGACGAGATCGCTGATCTCTTCGTCGGAGAAGCCTGCAAGCTTGCGGAAGTTGCGTGCCAGATGCACCGGGTTCTCGTCGCGCTCACCGCGGAAGCCGCCGAAGCTGAACAACTTGTCGACGGCCTTCTGGAAGTCGAGCGCCTCTTTCTGGCGCTGCGGGTCCTGCGCCGTCAGTCGACGCAACCAGTCGCTGCCCATCTTCACGTGGGTCACCTCGTCCGCCAGCATCCAATCCTCGGCGAACTCGAGGACCGGATCCGACAGCACGGTTCCAAAATCTCGCATCGTCTTGAAGACGTCGATCGCCAGACCTTCGAGCGCGCGGTTCACACCCGTCAGCCGCAGGACGGGATCGGGGTTGCACGCTGCTTCGTACAGCAGCGTCTGCTCGGCGAACTCGCCGATCTGCGACCCCATGTGCTCGCCCAGCTTGATGCTGATCTCCACATGCCTCGCCTCGTCCCAGCACTGCCTCGCCATGTCGAACTTGAGACCGAGCGGCGCCTGATCGCGTCCCTCGCCGAGATCGAAGTCGAAGCACGTCCGACCGGCGCCCTCGAGCGCCTGGATCTCGCCGACGAAGATGCCGTGCATCAGGCCCCTGGCGTTGTCGGTTGCGTTCTCGTACGTGGGAGCCAAGGTGTTGCGTTGTGCGCTGGGCGACAGGTTCCTCGGGTCGAACACCGCATCCTCGATCGCCATGTGCGAGAACCGCTCGTCGCGGGCCAGTTCGGTGACCGGCAACATTCGCTTCATGTCAGTGTGACCTCCAGTTCCACGATCGGCGCTGCTTGTCCGCCGAGACTACGCGCTGCGACTATTCGCCGCACCCCTGGCCGCCGAGGACCGACGTGACGGTGTCGGTCGGGTTGACACCGGTGAGGAAGCCGGCGAGTCCGTCGTTGATGAAGAAGTTCGGGCCGCCGAAGTCGTCACCCGGGTTGATCACGGCGGACGGATACGTCCCGGTCAGCTGGGCCACCGTGGATCCGACTCCGATCCCCGCTTCGGTCTTCAGGCCTGCCGGTGTGATCTCCGCGCCGAACGTCGGCCCGTAGACGTAGGAGAAGAAGTGGCGGCGGCCGGTGGTGACGGCGCTCTGGTCGCTGAACTGCAGGGTGAGATCGCCCCAGAAGACTTGGCGGAGCTCGGTTCCCGGGCATGCCCCGACGGACAGCGGGTCGACCCATCCCGTGTCGACAGTCGACGCGCCGATGATGGACGACACGTAGGCGATCACACCGTCGGGATCGGCGCCGAACGCGGCATCGCCCAAACCATTCGGGCGCAGGATCAACTCGGCACCCGGTGCGACGGTCGTCGATGTCGTCGATGTCGTCGACGTGCTCGAGGTCGTCGACGTGGATGTCGAGGTCGACGCCGCCGTGGTCACCGGCGTCGTCGTCGTGGTGACGGCAGCCTCCACCGAGGTCGAACTGCTGACCGCGATCGACGACGACGTGGACGCCGAGTCGGTCGACGCGGCGCTGTCGCTGCTGCACCCGGCCGTCGCCAGCGCGACGAGGACGAACGGAACGAGGCAGGTTGGCTTCACAGTGGGAAGTCTGGCACGCTTCGTGGCCGTTACCTGATCAAGGTGTCAGCCTCGTGCCCACTTTCAACAAGCTGTAACGCATCGTCGACGACATCGATGATCGTCACGGAGCAGTTGTCGAGGCTGCGGACGACGAGCCGGTCGTCGTCGAGCGCGGCGCCGATCGCGGCATTGATCGCGATGAAGTGGCTGAACACCACGGTGTCGTCCTGCATCCCGGCAAGGGTGCTGACGACCCCGTCGCGGAACGCGACGTACCTCGGACCGAGCGCGGTCCAGGTTCCCTGCATCGCGCCGCGGAGCCAGTCGACGCGGTCCGCCATCGCCACGCCTTCGGGTGAAGGGATCTCGGCGACCCCGGGCTCGATGGTCGCGTCGACATCGACTCCCGCGGCGCAATGGAGCGAAGTCAGCGCCGCGGCAGTCTCGCGGCAGCGGCGCAGTGGGCTCGTTCGTATCGGCAACGAGCCCAACGGCGCGAGCCGGTTCGCAACGGTCGAGGCCTGGCGGCGGCCGATCTCGTCGAGGCCGGGGTCCGGGTCGGTGTCCCAACCGGCCGACGCGCGACCGTGCCGGACGAGGTACAGCCGACTCACTCGAACAGCCATCCGGGCCGAAGCCCTGGCTCCGCGGTCTTCTCGATGAACCACTCCGTTCCGAACGCGGCCGTGAACGCTTCGTCGGGCATCTCCAGGAAGAAGCTCGTGTCCGTGATCTGACTTCGATGGGCGCGCAGCGACTCCCGTTTGGCAGCGATGTACTTCGTGACGTCGACCGCGTACGTGATCTCCGCCTCCGCAGTTCCGAACGGATTGCCGTCGTCGGCGCCGCCGTTCGGATCGAAGTCGTCGTCCTCGCTGATGGGTGCACCTGACGCGCGTGCCATCTCGATCAACCGAACGATGTGCTCGCGATTCATCGTCGCCTCGAGCACCTTGGGCGTGCCGGCGATGTCGGCGGCTCGGTAGCCAACGGTGTGGACCTTGATGTGATCGGGATGGCCGTAGTTGCCGTGCCAGTCGTAGACGGTGAGCACGTCGGGGTTCTCGTCGACCAGGATCTTGGCGAGGCGCTCGGCGGCCTCGTCGACGTCCGCCTGCAGGAACGACTCGGGATCGCTGTTCTGCTCCCACCCCGTCATGCCGCTGTCCTTGTAGCCGAGCCATTCGATGCGATCGACGCCGAGTGCAGCGGCAGACCGTGCGGTTTCGGCACGCCGCCGATCCGCCAGCGTCTCGCCGTCGTCCAGGTCGTCGGGAACCTCGCCGTACTCGCCATTCGTCGCGATCACGACGACGACACGGTGGCCCTCGGCACTTGCTCTCGCGAGCGTGCCGCCCGTGCTGATCGACTCGTCATCGGGATGAGCGTGAAAGCAGACCAGTGTTCCCATCAGATTCCCTTCGAAGTTGCCGTGTCGTGCGGATCACCCCGCGACGACTGCGCGGCCGGCGATCAACTGGTCAATTCTCGCGGCGTCGAACCCCCCGTCCCTCAAGATCTCCTCGGAATGCTGACCAGCGTGCGCGGGCGGACGGGCGATGTCGCTTGGTGTTCGAGAGAACCGCGGCGCCGGCGCGGGCTGTGTCACTCCCCCGACATCGACGAACGTGCCGCGAGCGACGTTGTGCGGGTGGCTTGCGGCCTCCGTCATCGTCAGCACGGGGGCGAAGCACACGTCGGTCGCTTCCATCAACGAGCACCACTCGTCGCGCGGCTTCGTCGCGAAGAGGTCGGCGAGGCGCTCCTTCAGGTGTGGCCAGCCGGCTTTGTCCATCTGGGCGAGGAACTCGTCGTCGGCGGCAAGACCGGTCAGCCGGAGCAACTCGGCGTAGAACTGCGGCTCGATCGAGCCGATCGAGATGTATTCGTCGTCGGCACATCGATACACGTCGTAGAAGTGCGCGCCGGTGTCGAGCAGGTTCGTGCCGCGGTGCGTCTCGTCGAAGTAGCCGACGCTGCGGAGTGACCAGAACATGCTCATCAGCACCGCCGACCCGTCGACCATCGCGGCGTCGACCACTTGGCCTTGCCCGCTGCGCTGCGCTTCCAACAGCGCGCACACGACCCCGAACGCGAGGAACATCCCGCCTCCGCCGAAGTCGCCGACCATGTTGAGTGGCGGCACGGGCGCTTGCCCGGCGCGGCCGAAGTGGGCGAGCGCGCCGGCGAGCGCGATGTAGTTGATGTCGTGGCCGGCGGCCTCGGCGAACGGGCCGGACTGCCCCCACCCGGTCATGCGTCCGAACACCAGCCGTGGATTGCGCTCCAGGCACACATCGGGCCCGATCCCCAACCGTTCCATCACCTTCGGCCGGAAGCCCTCGATCAACGCATCGGCGGAATCGATGAGGTCGAGCAGCGCCGCGACACCATCGGGATGCTTGAGGTCGATCGCGATGTTGCGGCGACCGCGCAACAAGACGTCGAAGTGCGGCGTGTCCGGTGCCGGGCCGCGAACGGCGGCGGCGCGCTCCACACGGACGACCTCGGCACCCATGTCCGCCAACATCATCGCCGCGAACGGGCCAGGGCCGATCCCGGCCAACTCGATGATCCGATATCCGGAAAGCGGTCCTGCCATGAGAATCTCATTAGCACGCGCTGCTCTCTTCACCGGCACGCTGTGCTCGGCTACGTTCGGCGCATGACCTTGTTCGGTGTCCATGTCGGCTTGCAGCACACGACGCCGGACGAGCTGCGCACGGTGTGGCGGCGGGTCGAGGATCTGGGTTTTGGTTGGATCTCGGTCTGGGACCACTTCTACGGCGCGACCGGCAAGCCCGACGACGCGGCGTGTCTCGAGGCGGTGGCGATGCACGCGGCGCTGGCCTGCAGCACATCGAGCGTGCGATGCGGATCGCTGGTCTACTCCATCGGCTACCGCCATCCCGCCGTGCTGGCCAAAGCCATCACGGCCATCGACCTGTTGTCCGGCGGCCGGGCCGAGATGGGGCTCGGTGCCGGTTGGGCAAAGGTGGAGTACGACGCCTACGGCATCGAGTACCCGAGCGCGAAGGTGCGACTCGACCAACTCGAAGAGGGCATCCAATGCCTCCGCGGCCTGCTGCACGACGACGACGAGACGAACTTCGCAGGCCGCTACTTCAACCTCTCGAGCGCACGCAACGAGCCACGCCCAGTGCAGGCGAAGCTGCCGATCTGGATCGGTGGTGGCGGTGAGAAGCGCACCTTGCGGATCGCGGCGCAGTACGCCGACGGGTGGAACGTGCCGTTCATCGGGCCCGATCTGTTCGCCCACAAACGGTCGGTGCTGCACGCCTTCTGCGACTCGGTCGGACGTGATCCGTCCGAGATCCGTTGTGCGGTCAACGTCGGCATCGCGACCGACGACGACAACCTCCGACATCAGTTCGGAGCGATGGCCGACTTCGTCCGGCCCGGCGTGCTGACGGGTAGCGACGAGCACATCCTCGACCACATCGCCCAGTACGTCGATGCCGGAGCCGATCAACTGAACATCTCGTTGCGCGCTCCGTTCGACATCGAACTGCTCGAACGATTCAGCGCGGCCCTCCAGTTGGCATGACGATCCACGTACGCGCTCCTGGGCGGGTGAACTTGATCGGTGATCACACCGACTACACCGGTGGGATGGTGCTGCCGATGGCGATCGACCGCTGGACCGAGATCCGCGCCGTGGCGTCGGATGCGATCGTCCTGCGCAGCAACGACGAGCCGGAACCGGCGGAGCTGCCCCTCGAGATCGACGATCCGCAACACGTCCAGCCGCATTGGGCTCGATACATCGCCGGGGTCGTTGCCGAACTGCAGCCGTACGTCGGGATCACGGGAACCGTCTCGACGGACATACCGATCGGAGCGGGCCTGTCGAGCAGCGCGGCGTTGGAGCTTGCCGCCGCGTTGGCGCTGGGATTCGAAGGCGACGCGCTGAGCCTGGCGCAACTGTGCCGCCGCGCCGAGATCCGCGCCTCCGGTGTCCCATGCGGGATCATGGACCAGCTCGTGATCGCGGCAGGCGTCGCGGATCATGCGCTGCTGATCGATTGCGGTGACGTCACCATCGAACCAGTGACGATTCCCGATGATGTCGAGGTGGTGGTGCAGTTCGTTGCCCATCGCGTGCTCGTCGCGAGTGCGTACGCGCAGCGAGTCGCCGAGTGCGCGACCGCAGAGTCGTTGATCGGCCCGCTGCGCACGGCGACGCTCGCCGACACGTCGTCCATCGCCGATCCCGTGATCCGGGCGCGAGCGCAACACGTCGTCAGCGAGAACCAGCGTGTGCGCGACTTCGTCGCGGCCATGCGCAGCGGCGACCTCGCTGCCGCCGGCTCGCTGATGATCGACAGTCACAACAGCTTGCGCGATCTCTACGCGACCTCGACCCCGGTGATGGATGACGCGGTCGAACAACTGGCTGCCCAGCCGGGAGTGCACGGAGCGCGAATGACGGGCGGCGGCTTCGGCGGTTGCGTCGTCGCGCTCACCGAACCGGGCGCTGTCGCGGACGGGTGGATCGTGAAGGCCGTCGACGGTGCACGGCGAGTTGATTGACGTCGTGACCACCATCCGAATCCGAGGGAGACAGCGATGACGACAACGCGCGTATTGGCTTCAGGGCTGCACTTCGCCGAGGCACCGCGATGGCACGACGGCGAGCTGTGGTTCAGCGACTTCTTCGACTATGCCGTCAAGACGGTGGACCTCGACGGACGCGTTGCGGTGAAGGTCAGCATGGCGGACCGACCGAGCGGCCTCGGCTGGTTGCCGGACGGGCGGCTGTTGATCGTGTCGATGACGGCGCGGGCGTTGCTGCGGCTCGACGGTGATCACCTTGTGGTGCACGCCGATCTGTCGGGCATCGCCACGTTCCATTGCAACGACATGGTGGTCGACGCGCTCGGTCGGGCCTACGTCGGCAACTTCGGCTTCGACCTCGACACGAGCGAGATCAACGGAACGCTGGCTGAAGTGCTCGCGGCGCACGAGGGCGCGACGCTCGCCCGCGTCGATCCCGATGGCTCGGTGCATGCCGCAGCTGATGGCCTGATGTTCCCGAACGGCACGGTGATCACGCCCGACGGTCGAACGATGATCGTCGCCGAGACGTTCGGCAAACGCTTGACAGCGTTCGACATCGCAGCCGATGGCGGGCTGTCGAACCGGCGGGTCTGGGCGGACCTCGGGCGGCGCAAGCCCGACGGCATCTGCCTCGACGAGGACGGTGCCGTCTGGGTCGCGAACCCCGAGACGAACGAGTGCGTCCGCGTCGCCGAAGGCGGCGAGATCCTCGATGTGATCGAGACCGACAACCGCTGCTTCGCCTGCATGCTGGGCGGACCCGACCGGCGGACGCTGTTCATGCTGACGTCACGCCATTCGTTGGCGGTGGAGGCCGCAGTGCGCCGCACCGCCAACGTTCTGGTCGCCGAAGTGGACTGTGCCGGCGCCGGTCGACCGTGACCCGGATCAGCCGAGCAGACGACTCTTCTGGATGTCGAACTCCTCTTGCGTCAGCGTGCCCCTGTGCAACATTCCCTCCAACCGTTCGAGTTGCTCGGTCACATCGCCCGTTGGCGCATTGACGTAGCCGGCTCGTCGTTGGAAGTGGCCCTCCATCTGCGCGTGGATGAGGTTCTGGACCTGCGCCGGCCGGCGGATGTCGGTGAACCGCTGCTGGCCGTCCTCGCCGCCTGACTCGATCAGCAGATCGCCGGCACCCAACATCCGCTCGAACACCGTCTGGTGGAAGTTGACGTTGTTGACGCGTTCGAGCGGGATCTCGATACCGCTCTTGCCGATGACGCCCTGTCGGAAGATGAGCCGGTTCGAGGTGATCACGAAGTTGGTCGTGAGCCACTTCATGTACCGGATGATCAGCCAGATCGCGGTGCCGACCAGCAGGATCAGTGAAAGGACGCCGAGGACCCTGTACGCGTTCGTGTGCTTCTCCGTCTTCGCCAGCACGATGATGCCGAGGATGATGCTGCCGAGCAACGACCACGCCGGCTCGGCGAAGTACCACCAGTGGGGATGCATGTCGAGGGCGATGGTCTCGTCGGCATTCAGGTTCTTCTTAGGGAACGGCATGACGGTGACTGTAGTGACTCTCCATCGAACGAGGCTGACGAGGTCGGCGCGGGACGCCTCCGTCACTGGCCGTATCGTGTCGACATGACCGTGGATCGTCTGATGGTGGGCCTCGATGCCGACCAGCGACGCGCCGTCGAAAGCGATGCTGCTCCGCTCGCGATCGTGGCATCGGCGGGCTCGGGCAAGACCACCGTCCTGACCCGACGGATCGCCCACCGGATCGAGACCGGCACGGCGGAACCGCGTCACATCGCGGCACTCACGTTCACGCGCGACGCGGCCGGTGAGCTACGGCGGCGGTTGCGGCGCCTCGACATCCACGAATCGATCGAGGCCGGCACGTTCCACAGCATCGCACTCCGGCTGCTGCGCGATCGGGCGATGACCCGCAACGAGTCGATGCCGGCGCTCGCGCAGGACCGACAGCGCCTCGTCCGCGAGTGCCTCAAGGAACTACGACTCGAGATCGACCCGTACCCGGCGATGACGGACATCGACTGGGCCCGCGCCCGCCGGATCCAACCGGCGGAGTACGAACGTCAATCCCGTGCAGCGCGGCGACGCGGCGCAGTGCCGCCGAGCCGATTCGCGGATCTCGCGGCGGCCTACGAGCGACTGAAGCGCCGTCGCGGCGTCGTCGACTTCGACGACCTGCTCGACCTCAACCTCCGCGCCGTCCAGACGGACGCAGCGTTCCGCTCGTTGGTGCACTGGCGGTTCCGTCACTTCTTCGTCGACGAGGCGCAGGACCTCAACCCGCTGCAACATGCGCTGCTCGAGGCGTGGCGCGGCGGACGACCGGACATCTGCCTCGTCGGCGATCCACGACAGGCGATCTACGGTTGGAACGGTTCCGATCACACGACGATGACGGAAGTAGAACGGTTCTATCCCGGTGTCACGGTCATCGCGTTGTCCACGAACTATCGATGCTCACCGCAGGTGGTGTCGGCCGGCGCCGCCGCGCTCGAGGCCAGCGGTCAACGCGACGACACCGCGAGCAACCGACCCGACGGAGCAGCACTACGGGTCGCGTCGTGTGCGACCGCCGAGGCCGAGGCGTCCGCGATCGCGGCGTTCGTGCGCACGTCGTTGCAACAGTACAACCCGTCCGGCATCGCCGTGCTGACTCGAACCAACGACCAGTTGACGCCGATCGAGAACGCGCTGGCGAACGCGCAGATCGCGACACAGCGCGCCGTCGGAAGGTCGCCGCTCGAAGTCGCGCTCGCCGATGCATATCGAACCACGAGCCGCGAAGCGCTGGCGTTGTGGGCCGACGAGCAGTTCACCCGTCGCGACCCGATTCGCCGCCGCGTTGCCGAGGAGGTCGACCGTTTCCTGACGACGCAGGAACCTGGCGCGTTCCGCAGTTGGGTCGAGTCGCGGACGCCGTTCGACGATCTCGACGTCGAGGCAGAAGACGGTGCCGTGTCGTTGCTGACCTTCCACGGAGCGAAGGGTCGCGAGTGGCCGGTCGTCGTGATCGCCGGCGCGGAGGATGGCCTGATCCCCCACAGCACCGCACTGTCCGCGGCGCAGCAGGCCGAGGAAGCACGGCTGCTCTACGTCGCCATCACACGGGCGATCGATCGCCTGTTGATCACTCGTGCGGAATCACGGCGCGGAGTCGCAACCCGCCCGAGCCCTTGGCTGAAGGCCGTCGAAGCGACGATCGCCGACGATCGCCCGGTCGCGCCGCCGCCTCGACCGCACGGGTCGCGCAAGGTGGATCCGCTCGCCGACCTCAAGGCGTGGCGCCGACAGATCGCCAGAGGCGCCGCAGTCGGTGAGACGACGATCTGCAGCGACGCCGTCCTGCGCGGGCTGCTCGAACGTCCTCCCGCCTCGACCGACGAGCTCGCCGCGCGCCTCGGCCTCACGCCGAGCGCGGCCGCGAGGTTGCGGCCTCTCCCACTTGCTGTGGAACGAAGTGCTCAGTCGAGCTCGACGATGACCGGCGCGTGATCCGAGGGCATTTGACCCTTGCGCGCGTTGCGGTCGATCACGCTCCAGGTGCAGCGATCAGCAACAGCCTTGGTGCCGAGCACCAGGTCGATCCGTAGGCCTCGGCCCTGATGGAAGTCACCGGCGCGGTAGTCCCACCAGCTGTACAACTTGCCGTCGGAATGCTGTTGTCGGAAGAGGTCGACCATCCCCCAGTCGTACAGTTCGGTCAGCAGGTCGCGCTCCGCCGCGCTGGTGTGCGTCCCGCCGACGAACTTCGCCGGGTCGTACACATCGAGGTCGGTCGGCGCGATGTTGAAGTCGCCGGCGACGATGACCGGCTCGTCGGGTGAGCTCAGCGACGCCACGTGCTGTCGCAGCTGCGCCAACCATCGCAGCTTGTACTTGTAGTGATCATCGTCGAGCGATCGCCCGTTCGGCACGTAGACACTCGTGACGCGCAGATCTCCGCACATCGCTGAGATGATGCGCGCATCCGGATCGGGCTCACCGTCAGCGAAGTTCATCGTGACGTCCGAGAGACCGACCTTCGAAAGGATCGCGACGCCGTTCCACTGACCTTGCCCGTGATGCGCGGTCTCGTAGCCCATGCCGAGAAACGTGAGCGCGGGGAACGCCTCGTCGCTGAGCTTGGTCTCCTGCATGCACAAGATGTCGGGCTGCATGTCGGCGATCCACTGCTCGACGCGGTCGATCCGTGCCTTCAGTGAGTTGACGTTCCAGGTGGCGATCCGCACAACTTCGAACCTAGCGAATCAGGCCGACTTCGCCCGCCGCCGTGTGGGCTTCGTCGCAACGATCGCCTCGACGACAACCGGTTCCGGCACTGGCACGGGTGCAGCAGCAACACGGGCGCGCGATGCTCGCTTCTTCACGGGAGGCGTCGGTGGCGGCTCAGGAGCCACGACCTCCGCGGGCGCAGCTTGCTTCTTCGACGCTCGCTTCCTCGGCGTCTTCGCCACCGGCTCGATGGCGTGCACCGGTTCCTCGACGACGATCTCGATGACCTCCGGCTCGACCGGCGGCTTCGAGGCCGCGGCCTTGCGCGGTGCCCGCTTCGGCTTCGGCTCGACGGGCAGTTCCCCGGGCGACGCCTTCACGGTCGTCATCGTTGGTATCGCCAGATCGATGCTGCGCCGGGCGGGCGCGAAGCTCTCGACGACGAGCGTGATCGACTCACCGATCTTCATGAACTCGCGTGCGCTACGCGGCGGTGGATCGGCCATGAGGCTGAGCGAGACATAGCCCTTCACGTCGCCGATTCGAACGTATGCGCCGTGCGACGAGTAGTTCTCGACGATCGCGTTCACGCTGCTGCCGGGCTTGTGATGCTCGACGAAGGTGAGGAACGCCAGCAGGTCGTTCGTGCCAGTGCTGCGCGGCGTCGGCTCCGAACGCGTGTCGGCGGCTGCTGCCACCTTGTCCGCGTCCGACGGCTTGACGACCTCGGCCGGCTTGGCGGCTGCTGCTGCGGCCTTGGCGTCGCGCCCACGCGCTGGTTGCTTGTGGAGCGTCGCGCCTGGAGGAGGCGCAGCGGGGATGGGCATCGGCAGGCTCGCCTCGGGACTGGCCGCCTTGACCTTGCCACCGCGGCCGCCGCGCTTGGCATCGCTGACCGCCTTGCGGCTGGTCGGGCCGCGCACCGGCAAGCGGTTGACGAAGACCCAACCGATGTGCGGCACCGGCTTGCCACCGACGAGACGGCCTTCGTCGAACAGCCACGTGTGCGTGCCGTGGAACTCTTGGTAGCTGTCGTTCGACAAGATCGTCGCGTTGACCTTGTTGGCGATGCTGAGCACGAACGCGTCACCGCGTCCGATCGCACCAGCGGGCGGGGCAACGATCTCGTTGTTGCTGACCGCCGCGTCGAACTCGGCGACTTCACTGGGGTCGATCCGATGACCGAACGTGGCATCGACGACGACGGTGATGAGCGCGTCGGGATGCTCGGAGATGTACGCGAGCACCGCCTCGTTGAGCTGTTTGAGACTGGGAGTGGATCGGCCCTCGGTTGCGAGGTTCGAACCATCGACAACGACGTGGCGTGGCATAACCCGGTCAGTCAACCACGCCGGACGCTGCCTGCCTACGATGCTCGCGCCGAAGTGTGCTCGCAGTGGGTTCGTTACGTCTATCCGCTCATCGGTCAGCAGTGGCAGGATTCAGCCCGTGCCAGTTGATCCCAAGTTCCTCAGCCAGATCCGCTATCGATGCATCGGCCCGACACGCGGCGGTCGAGTCGTCGCCGTCGCCGCCGACCCGAAACGCCCCGCGGTCTTCTACCACGGTGCCGTGGCCGGTGGCATCTGGAAGACGGAGGACGCCGGCCAGTACTGGGAAGTCGTCAGCGACGGGTTCCTGACGTCGGGATCGATCGGCGCGCTCGCGGTGGCGCCGTCCGACGGCAACGTGATCTATGCGGGAACCGGTGAATCGACGATTCGCATCGACGTCACCCATGGTGACGGCGTGTACAAGTCCACCGATGCCGGCCTCACCTGGCGCCACGTCGGCCTGCCCGATTCACGTCACATCGGTGAGATCCGCGTCCATCCCGATGATCCCGATCTGGTATACGTCGCCGCGCTCGGTCACGCCTTCAAGGACAACGCGGAGCGCGGGCTGTACCGATCGAAGGACGGCGGCGACAACTGGGAGCTCGTCCTGCACGTCAGCGAGCGCGCCGGTGCCGTCGACGTGTCACTCGACCCGAACAATCCGCGCATCTTGTTCGCCAGCATCTGGCAGACACGACGCACCTTCTGGTCGATCGACAGCGGCGGCCCCGACAGTGGGCTGTGGCGTTCGCGCGACGGCGGTGACACGTGGGAGAACATCAGCACTCGGCCGGGGATGCCGGAGGGAACGCTCGGCAAGATCGGCGTCGCCGTCTCGCCCGCACGTTCTGGCCGCGTGTTCGCGATGGTCGAGGCCGAGGGTCGCAAGCGCGGACTGTTCCGTTCCGACGACTTCGGTGAGACGTGGGAGAAGGTGTCGTCCAATCCAGATCTCGGTTGGCGTCCTTGGTACTACCAGCACGTGATCGCTCATCCGACGGATGCCGACGAAGTGTTCGTCATGAACATGAAGGCGTGGAGATCGGTCGACGGTGGCAAGACGTTCGAGGAGTTCCACACACCGCACGGCGACAACCACGCGTTGTGGATCGATCCGACGAACCCCGATCGCATGATCGGCTGCGACGACGGCGGCGCGTGGGTGTCGTTCAATGCCGGCGGATCGTGGTCGACGATCTACAACCAGCCGACCGCGCAGTTCTACCACGTCGCCACAGATGATCAATTTCCGTACTTCGTGTATGGCTCGCAGCAGGACAACTCGAGCATCGCGGTGCCGAGCCGCACGAACCTCGGTGCCATCAACTGGGCCGATTGCTTCGCGCCGGGCACGGCGGAGAGCGGCTACGTCGCGCCGAAGCCCGATGACCCGAACATCGTGTACGTCGGCGCCATCGGCAGCTCCCCCGGCGGCGGCGAATCGCTGCAGCGTTACGACCACAGGACGAAGCAGAACCAGCTCGTCAACGTCTGGCCGGAGGGCTACCACGACGGCAACACGGCCGAGGTTCGCTTCCAGTGGACGTACCCGATCGTGTTCTCTCCGCACGACAGCAACAAGCTGTACGCCGCCGGCAACAAGGTCTTCCGCACCACCGACGAAGGCCACAGCTGGGAAGCGATCAGCCCCGACCTGACCTACGCCGATCCCGCGACGATGGGCGTCTCCGGACCACTCACGATGGACACCGCGGGAGCGGAGATGTACGCGACGATCTTCTCGTTGATGGTCTCTGCTCACGAGGAGGGGGTCCTGGT
>DASWRR010000601.1:0-9237 GCA_036403055.1 Ilumatobacteraceae bacterium
CGGGCCGCAGGTCGAAAACGTCGCGGACCGCGGCAACGATCTTGTCGTTGTCGACGGTGTTCGTGCCGAACGTCTCGACGAGGATGCTCATCGGCTGGGCCATGCCGATCGCGTACGCGACCTGCACCTCGCACCGTGTCGCGGCGCCGGAGGCGACGACGTGCTTGGCCACCCAACGCGCCGCGTACGCCGCCGAGCGGTCGACCTTCGACGGATCCTTGCCACTGAACGCGCCGCCACCGTGCCGACCCATTCCGCCGTACGTGTCGACGATGATCTTGCGCCCGGTGAGGCCGGTGTCGCCGTGCGGCCCGCCGATCACGAACTTGCCGGTCGGGTTGATGTACACGTTGTAGTTGTCGTCGGCGAACTGCGCCGGCACGACTGGCCGGATGACCTGCTCGATGAGATCCGGACGGATGACCGTGTCGCGGTCGACACCGTCTTGATGTTGCGTCGAGATCAGTGCCGTCACGAGGCGGATCGGCTTGCCGGTGTTGTCGTACTCGAACGTCACCTGCGTCTTGCCGTCGGGCCGCAGATAGGGCACCGCGCCGGCCTTGCGGACGTCGGTCAACTTCTCGGCCATGCGGTGGGCCAGCCAGATCGGCAGCGGCATCAGGTCGGGAGTGTCGGTGCACGCGTAGCCGAACATCATTCCCTGATCGCCAGCACCTTGCGCGTTGATGATGTCCTCGCCACTGCGACCGCCACGCAGTTCCTCGCTCTTCTCGACGCCCTGGGCGATGTCGCCGCTCTGCTCGTCGATCGACACGATCACGCCGCAGGTGTTGCCATCGAACCCGTACAGCGCGTTGTCGTAGCCGATGCCGTTGATGACTTCGCGGGCGAGCTTCGGGATGTCGACGTAGGCGTTGGTCGTGATCTCACCGGCGACGACGCACAAGCCCGTGGTGAGCAATGTCTCGCAGGCAACACGTCCGTTCGGATCCTCCGTCAGGATCGCGTCGAGGACCGCGTCGCTGACCTGATCGGCCATCTTGTCGGGGTGGCCCTCGGTGACGCTTTCCGAGGTGAACGTGTAGTTGCTCACTGAGCTGCTCCTGAATCGGTTGTCCGTGATTGGGTTGGTGGTCGGTCGGTACTACTTACACCAGATCTGAGCTCGACGACACATTCCAGTATCGCTCTGGCGACCGAACGCTTGTCCGTCAGCGCAACGACCGTGATCGTCCCGTCGCGACGCAGCAACGTGACCGCATTGGTGTCGTGCTGGAATCCGACGCCCGGCGCGCTGACATCGTTGGCGACGATCAGATCTGCGTTCTTGCGCTGCAACTTCGCCTGCGCGTTGGCCACGAGATCACTGGCTTCTGCCGCGAACCCGACGAGCGTCTGCCCCGGCCGCTTGTGCCCGCCGAGCGATTCGAGGATGTCGGAAGTCGGCTCCAGCACGATGTCGGGGACGCCGCCGTCCTTCTTGATCTTGCCCGGCTCGGCGACCTTCGGGCGGAAGTCGGCGACTGCCGCGGCCATCACGATCACGTCGGCCACCGGCGCGAGCGCTTCGACTGCCGCCTGCATCTCTGCTGCGGTTTCAACGACCTCGAGACGTGCTCCTGGCGGCGTCGGTAGCTCGACGGTGGACACGAGCGTGACCCGTGCACCGAGAGCGAGCGCCTCGGCTGCGACCGCGTAGCCCTGCTTGCCGCTGCTGCGGTTGGCGATCACGCGGACCGCATCGATCGGCTCGCGCGTGCCCCCGGCGGTCACGACGACGTGAAGCCCATCGAGGATGTGGGTGCCGAGCACCCGCTCGACCTCCGCGACGATTCGGTCGGGCGCCGCGAGGCGACCCTTGCCCGAGTCGCCACCTGCCAGCCGGCCCTCGTCCGGTTCGACGATGTGCACGCCCCTGCGCCGCAGCGTCGCGATGTTGTCGACGACGGCGGCGTGGTCCCACATCTCGGTGTGCATCGCCGGGCACACGATCACGGGTGCACGAGTGGCGAGCAGAACATTGGTCAACAGATCGGTCGAAAGGCCAGCGGCGTACGCGCCGATCAGACGCGCCGTTGCGGGAACGACCACGACGAGATCAGCCGACTGCCCGAGTCTGGTGTGCGGAATCGGGCTGTCCTCGTCCCACAGGCTCGTCTGAACGGGCTCGCTGGCGAGTGCCGACAGGGTGGTCGTTCCCAAGAAGTGCTCAGCGCCCTTCGTCATCACCGGGATGACATGTGCACCGGCATCGACGAGTCGGCGACAGACCTCGACCGCTTTGTACGCGGCGATGCCTCCGGTGACCCCGAGGACGACGCGCTTGCCGGCAAGCATGGATGCGACGCCGGGGTCAGGCGACTGTGTCGGTGTCCGCGTCGTCGGCGATCGGCTCGGCCTCGGCGTCAGGCAGCTCGACTCGGACGATCTTGTGCGCCGCAATCTCCTCGAACCCGATGCTCAACGGCTTGCGTGCGACCGAACTGACCTGGGGCGGCACCATGTGGCCGAGGCCGTCGCCGAGCTGGTTGAAGTAGGAGTTGATCTGACGTGCCCGCCGTGCTGCGAGGGTGACCAAGCTGAACTTGGAGTCGACCGTGTCGAGCAGTTCCTCGATCGCAGGGTTCATCATCGTGTCGTGGGCGCGAGCCATAGTCAGCCTCCTGGAGCGGTTTGCCAGTGTACAACTAGATCGGCGCCGATCGACGGTGTTGGGCGATGATCGTCAACATCTCGTCCACGGTGCGCTCGAGGTTGTCGTTGACCACCACGTGGTCGGCCATCGCCAGCCCGACCGGCTCCTCGTCGAGCGCCTTGCGCAACCGCTCGTCGACGAGGTGCTCCGGATCCCCACGTTCGCGCAAGCGCCGCTGTTGCTCGTCGCGCGACGGCGGCAGGACGAAGATGAGGACCGCATCGTCGTGCAACTTCTTCACCTGGCTCGCACCGTCGACCTCGATCTCCAGCACGACGTCGCGCCCATCGACTGCGTCGGGTGTGGGCGTGCCGTAGTAGTTGTCGAGGAACTTCGTCCATTCGAGGAAGCCGCCGCGAGCGATGCGGCTCTCGAACTCGTCGCTGTCGGTGAAGACGTAGGCGGTGTCCGGCTCACCCGGACGCTGACCGCGAGTCGTCCAGGACCTGCTCAACCACAGGTTCGGATCACGCTCGACGAGCGCGTTGACGATCGTTCCCTTGCCGACGCCACCTGGTCCTGAGATGACGATGATGAGTGAGGTGGCGGTGTCGTCGCGGGCCGCCATGGCCTCACTTGCCGAGTTGATCGAGCAACGACTGCTTCTGTACGGCGCCAAGCCCCTGTACGCGGCGGTTGTCGGCGATACCGATGTCTTCCATGATCTTTCGTGCCTTCACCTTGCCGACGCCCGGCAACGACTCCAGCAGTGAAACCACTTTGAGCTTGCCGACCGTCGAGCTGGTCGAGGACAGTGCTTCTTCGATCGTCGTGGAACCATTCTTCAGTTGGTTCTTCAGTTCAGCACGAGCAGCGCGGGCCTCGGCGGCCTTGGCCAGAGCAGCCGTGCGTTGTTCGGGCGTGAGTTGAGGAGGTGTTGCCATGCGAAAACCCTAGCCCTGAGCACGCATTCATGCGCGGCATTCTCTCAATGAGCCGCTCCGACCAGATCGGCGATCGATGTGACCCCGTGTCGAACGCACCACTCGGTGACGCCCGCCAGCACCCGGATCGAGGCCCGTGGATCGACGAAGTTTGCCGTCCCGACCTGCACTGCGGACGCTCCGGCGAGGATCAGTTCCACGGCATCCCAGCCGCTCGCTACCCCACCGACACCGACGATGGCCAGGTCAGGGATGGCGGCATGCACGTCGAACGCGGCCCGAACCGCGATCGGATGGATCGGTGGCCCGCTGTAGCCGCCGCCACCGACGCCGAGCACCGGCTTGCGGCTGCCGGCATCGATCACCAGGCCAAGGAGGGTGTTGACGAGGGTCACCGCCTCCGCTCCGGCGTCGCGAACGGCCGCTGCGACGTCCACGATGCGGTCGGTGTTGGCGCTGAGCTTCGCCCATCGCGGCCTTCCGCACGCCGCGGTCGCCCGGATGACCGCGGCGGACAGTTCCGGATCGTGGGCGAAGACGCCACGCCGTCCTTCGAGGTTGGGGCACGACAGGTTGACTTCGACGGCGACCACCTCGGGTGGGGCGTCGGCCAGTAGTTCCGCCGCCCGTTCGTACTCATCGACCGTGCGACCCCAGATGCTGACGACGATGCGCGACCCCGTTTCGAGGAGTGCCGGCAGGTCGTCGACGAGCCATGCGATGACTCCAGGCCCCTGCAAACCGACGGCGTTGATCATGCCGGTGCCGGCGGCGTGCACACGTGGAGCGGGGTTTCCCTCCCACTCGAACGCTGCGAGCGACTTGACGACATGAGCGCCGAGATGTGCGAGGTCGAAGAACGCCTGGAACTCGGCCCCGTGCCCGGCCGTCCCCGACGCGGTCATGATCGGGTTCGGAAGCCTGACCGACCCGATGGTGGTACCGAGGACGGTCATGTCAGGAGCGCGCCGAGGCGCCGAGTAGCCGAAGCGAAGCGGAGGTGATCGAGGCCACTAAGAATGGTATTCCTGGAGCGACCTCACCGAGAGGTCGTGGCCGACGTGTTCGGCCATTCCTTGCACGGCCGCCAGCGCGGCCTCGACGGTGGTCACCGAACTGACCCGGTACGTGATCGCGGCCTTCCGGATCTGCACACCGTCACTGCGCGCCCCGCCACCCTGGCCCTGCGGTGTGTTGATGACGAACGCGATGTCGCCGCCGGCAATGAGGTTGACGGCATTGATGCCGTGGCCGTCCGAGATCTTGCCGACCACCGCGTCGACACTGACGCCGAAGCTCGCGAGGTAGTCGGCAGTTCCGGTTGTCGCCGCGATGCCGAGACCGAGCTCGCGAAGCCGTCGAGCGACGACGATCCCAGCGGGCTTGTCGCCATCGGCGAGTGACAAGAACACTGTTCCGGCGGTCGGGAGCACGGTTCCGGCAGCGAGCTCGGCCTTGTAGAACGCCAGACCGAACGTCGTGTCGATTCCCATCACCTCGCCGGTCGACCGCATCTCGGGACCGAGCGCGGGGTCGACATCCGGGAAGCGGTTGAACGGCAGCACCGCTTCCTTGATCGACACATGGCCGTGCATCGACGGCGGCTTCAGCAGACCCTCGGCACGAAGCTCCGCCAGCGATGCGCCGAGCATCACTCGGCTCGCAACCTTGGCCAGCGGAACGCCCGTCGCCTTGGCGACGAACGGCACCGTCCGGCTGGCGCGGGGGTTCGCCTCGATGACGTAGACCGTCGTGCCGAGCACTGCGTACTGCACGTTGATGAGGCCGCGCACGTCGAGCGCTCGGGCGATCGACTTGGTGTACGACTCGATGACTTCGACGACCCACGGTGCGAGCGTTTGAGGAGGAATCGCGCAGGCCGAGTCGCCGCTGTGGACGCCGGCCTCCTCGACGTGCTCCATGACACCACCGATCAGCACCTCGCCGGTGTGGTCGCGGATCGCGTCGACATCGACTTCGGTCGCGTCCTCGAGGAAGTGGTCGATCAGCACCGGCCGTTCCGCCGACAGTCCACCCTCTCGACCGAGCGATCCGAACCCGGCCAGCTCGGCCATGGCGCGCGCCAGATGTTCGGAGTCGTGAACGATCTGCATCGCTCTGCCGCCGAGGACGTAGCTCGGGCGGACGAGTACGGGAAAGCCGATTCGCTCGACGATGGCGAGCGCTTGCTCGAGGTCGACCGCCGTGCCACCGGGCGGCTGTGGAATCCTCAGCGCGGTGCAGAGTGCGCTCCACTTCTCGCGATCCTCGGCAAGATCGATCGACCGCGGCGAGGTCCCCGCGATCAGTTCTTGGGGAAGGACGCCGGACAGCTTCAACGGGGTTTGTCCGCCGAGCGACACGATCACCCTCGGCGCAATCCCCCCGCTGGCCTTCGTCTCCGCGGCGATCACGTTGAGCACGTCCTCACGCGTCAGTGGCTCGAAGTACAGACGGTCACTCGTGTCGTAATCGGTGCTCACCGTTTCCGGGTTGCAGTTGATCATCACGGTCTCGTAACCGGCGTCGCGCAACGCGAACGACGCATGCACGCAGCAGTAGTCGAACTCGATGCCCTGGCCGATTCGGTTCGGGCCGCTGCCGAGGATGACGACACGCGGACGCTCGGACGCACGGACCTCGTTCTCGTCTTCGTACGTCGAGTAGTGGTACGGAGTTTCCGCGGCGAACTCCGCCGCACAGGTGTCGACGGTCTTGTACGTCGGGACGACGCCAGCGGACTCGCGCAAACCACGAACGGCGAGCTCGTCGGTGTCCCACAGATGCGCCAACTGACCGTCGCTGAATCCGAACTGCTTCGCCCTTCGCCATTGCCGTGCAGAGAGCTGCGTGTGATCGAGGTCGGCCAACGCGGCGCGCTCCTCGACGATCTGCTGCATCTGGTCGAGGAACCACGCGTCGATCTTGCATGCATCGTGCACGTCCTCGATCTCGACACCACGTCGGAGGAGCTCCCCGACTTGAAAGATGCGATCCGGCGTCGGCACCGCGATCATCGCCAACAGCTCCTTGTCGGCGATGTCCGCCAACTCGGCCTCAGCGGCATCGCAACCAAGGCCGAGGCGACCTTGCTCCAACGAGCGCAGCCCCTTCTGCAAGCTCTCCGCGAACGTACGCCCGATCGCCATCACCTCGCCGACGGACTGCATCTGCGTTCCCAGAACACCGGACGAACCAGGCAGCTTCTCGAACGCCCACCTCGGGATCTTCGTCACGACGTAGTCGATGCTCGGCTCGAAGCTCGCCGGTGTCGAGCTCGTCGCCGTGGCCGTGATGTCGTTCTCGATCTCGTCGAGCGTGTACCCGACGGCCAGCTTCGCTGCGATCTTGGCGATCGGAAAGCCGGTCGCCTTCGACGCCAGCGCGGAGGATCGCGAGACGCGCGGGTTCATCTCGATGACGACCTGCTCGCCAGTCTCGGGGTTGACCGCGAACTGGACGTTGCTGCCGCCGGTCTCGACGCCAACCCGACGGATGCATGCAAACGCGGCGTCACGCATCTGCTGATATTCGACGTCCGTCAGGGTCTGCGCCGGGGCAACGGTGATGGAGTCACCGGTGTGCACGCCCATCGGGTCGACGTTCTCGATCGAGCAGATGATCACGCAGTTGTCGGCGCGATCGCGCATCACCTCGAGCTCGTACTCCTTCCAACCGGCGATGCTCTTCTCGATCAGGATCTCGCTGATCGGGCTCGCTGCGAGTCCTTCCGCGGCGCGCACCTCGAACTCCTCGGGCGTCGATGCGATGCCAGTGCCGCGGCCGCCGAGGATGTATGCGGGACGGATGATGATCGGCAGACCGATGCGCTCGACCACCTCGATCGCCTCGTCGAGGTTGTGGGCGATGCCGCTGATCGGAACCGAGAGACCGATCTCGATCATCGCCTGTTTGAAACGGTCGCGATCCTCGGCAGTCGCGATGGCTTCCGCGTTCGCGCCGATCATCTCGGGCGTACCGGGGACGCCGATCACACCGCGCTCGTAGAGCGCCATCGCCGTGTTGAGGCCGGTCTGGCCGCCGAGCGTCGGGAGCACTGCGTCGGGTTGTTCTCGTTCGATGATGCGGGCGACGACGTCCGGCGTGATCGGTTCGATGTAGGTCGCATCGGCGAAATCGGGATCGGTCATGATCGTCGCCGGGTTCGAGTTGACGAGGATGACGCGGTAGCCCTCCTCGCGCAGCACACGACAGGCCTGGGTTCCGCTGTAATCGAACTCGCACGCCTGCCCGATGACGATCGGGCCGGAGCCGATGATGAGGATGGATTGGATGTCCGTGCGCTTCGGCATCAGCCGACACCAAGCTCTGGCTCGATCAACGACGCCGACTCGTATCCACGAGTGTTCCAACCCATCGCGGCGGCGACGGGCCGCCCGTCCGCGAACGCTGCTGGATCGCTCATCATCGCGTTGAACATCGCGAACAAGTACCGCGCATCGTGTGGACCGGGCCCTGCCTCGGGGTGGTACTGCACGCTGAACGCCGGCACGCCACGGACACGCAGACCTTCGACGGTTTCGTCGTTGAGGTTGACGTGCGTGACCTCGACCCGACTGTCGAGGCTCTCGGGGTCAACGCAGAAGTTGTGGTTCTGGCTGGTGATCTCGACCTTGCCGCTCGTCTGGTGCCGAACGGGGTGGTTGCCGCCATGGTGACCGAACGGGAGCTTGAACGTCGACCCGCCGATCGCTCGGCTGAGCAGTTGATGACCGAGGCAGATGCCGAACACCGGCACCTCGCCGAGCAGCCCCGCAATCGCATCGACCGCATACCCGACCTCCGCAGGATCACCGGGTCCGTTCGACAGGAACACACCGGAAGGTCGGCGGGCGAGGACGTCGGCGGCCGACGTGGACGCCGGCACCACTTCGATCCGCCCGAGCGTCGACAGCGAACGAAGGATCGACTGCTTGAGCCCGAAGTCGTATGCGACGATCAACCGCTCGCCATCGCCGACGACGTACGACTGCGGCGTCGTCACCTCCGCAACGAGGTCGATCCCGTCGGTTCCCGGCTCTGCTGCAGCAGCAGCGCGCAGCGACGCCTCATCGGCCGTTCCGAACGCGCCCGGCATCGCGCCGGTGTCGCGCAGCACGCGGGTCAACCGGCGAGTGTCGAGTCCCGCGATGCCGCTGATGCCGTACCGCGACAGCATCGCGTCGAGTGACGCTGTCGCCCGATGGTTGCTGTGGCGCCGGGCGAGTTGACGCACGATGACCCCTCGACAGAACGGGCGGCGCGACTCGAAGTCGGTGGCGTTGACGCCGTAGTTGCCGATGTGCGGCGACGTGAACGTGATGATCTGTCCTGCATAGGAGGGGTCGGTGATCACCTCCTGATAGCCGCTCATCACCGTGTTGAAGACGACTTCACCACTGCTGATTCCGTTCGCCGGCTCGGCGCCGAACGCCTCACCTTCGAACACGCTGCCGTCGGCCAGGACGAGCGCCGCATCCCGGATCATCGGCCCACCTGCATGATCATGCACTCTAATGAATGGTGGGCGCAGGCGCGCAATGCACCACCCAGACGATTCGACAACACGATGTGCTCCTCCCGTATGGGCCTCACGGGACCCATTTCACGGCACTTCGAGACTATCAGCGCCAACCGTGGCAAGGCAGTGAACACAATGCGACCGCCGGAGATGTCTTGCGCGCCGGTGGTACTTTG
>DASWRR010000602.1:0-3548 GCA_036403055.1 Ilumatobacteraceae bacterium
TCCTCGTGCAGGCGTCGATCGTCGAGCTCTTGGGAGAGCTACGGCGCGACCTCGGTCTGGCCATGCTGTTCGTCACCCACAACCTCCCGCTCGTCGCCTCGATCGCCGATCAGATCGCCGTCCTCGCCGACGGCAAGATCGTCGAGTCCGGCCCGACGGAGCGAGTGCTGCGGTTCCCCGAGGCCGAGTACACGAAGCGCTTGATCGCGGACACGCCGCAGATCTCCGAGCTACCCGAGCGATAGACGGCGCAAGCGGCTCTCGACCATGTCGCGGTCGACGTAGCAGCCCTGCAGATGCCGTCGACCAGACTGCGGGTCGAACGGTGTACGGCCGTGCAGGATCCGACGGTTGTCGAAGCACACCGTGTCGCCGGCGGCGAGACGGAACGCGATGACGTTGTCGGGATCGCGCAGCATGTGCCACAGCACGAGGTACGCGTCGTAGAAGCGTTCGTCGGCGAAGATGTCGGCGTCGCGAATCCAGTTGTTGAATCGAATGCCGATCGGTTGCTCGTCCGCGTCGACCTCGATGATGGGTGCGCTGTGGCGGATGTCGTCCGTGGTGTCGTGGAATCGGAACGGCACCGATGTCGTCGACAGCAACTCGTACGCGTCCGGACACGTCGCCCGCAACTGCTCGGCGATCGCGACACCGTCAGCGACCGTCGAATCGCCTCCGGTCGCGTCGTTCGCCAGCGCGTGCAGGAACTGGAAGTCCGGAGGACTCGCCCAGTTCGGCAAATCGGTGTGCAGATCGAGTCCGGCAGCGGTGTACGCCGAGTTGTTGGGATCTGGTCGCGATTCGACGTCGAAGATCGTCCCGAAGTTCGTCGGTCGGGCGTACCCGATTCGCTCGGCCAGGCGGACGACTTCTCCGGACGAGTTCGGCGTGTCGTCGAGGACGATCGCGCCGTTCGTGAGCATTGCCGAAAGCCATCGTGCGACTCCCGTGTCGCTCTCCAGCTCCGAGTAGTTCATTCGTTGCAGGGGAGCGAGCGGCCGCCGATCCAACGCGAGATCGTCGCGGGCCTGCAGCATGTCGGACGCGAAGTTGCCGATGTGGCCGCCTCCCCAATCAACGGTGATCGCGCCGCTCTCGTCTGACATCACCGAGATCGGTTCGATGCCCGGTTGGTCGACGAGCGTGACCGTGCGTTCACGTGTGATCGGATGCAGACACCTGGGGCACGGGCAGTTGTCGAGCAACCAGCGAGTCGTTGCGACTGACACGGCCATATCGATCAAGTGTGGCAGGTCGGGGTCGGGTAACTTCGCCGCATGGCCGCGAACGAACCAGGCACACCAGTCGACGTCAAACCGCGAAGTCGCGACGTCACCGACGGCATGACGAAGGCGCCCGCTCGGGCGATGCTGCGCGCCGTCGGCATGACCGACGACGATTGGGACAAGCCGCAGATCGCGATCGCGTCGGCGTGGAACGACGTGACGCCGTGCAACATGACGCTGCGCAAGCTGGCCGAGCACACCAGGGCCGGTGTGCGCGCCGCAGGCGGCTTCCCGATGGAGTTCGGGACCATCACCGTCAGCGATGGCATCAGCATGGGTCACGAGGGGATGCGTGCGTCGCTCGTCAGCCGCGAGGTCATCACGGATTCCGTGGAGTGCGTCATGCATGCCGAACGACTCGACGGCTTCGTCGGTCTCGCCGGATGCGACAAGAGCATTCCGGCCATGCTGATGGCTGCCGCTCGGCTCGATCTGCCCAGCGTCTTCGTGTACAACGGATCGATCCTGCCGGGCGAGCACAACGGTGTTGCGCTCGACATCACCAGCGTCTTCGAGGCCGTCGGTGCGTGCGCGCTCGGCAAGATCACCGAAGAGGAGCTCGGTCAGATCGAACGCAAGGCCTGTCCCGGCGAGGGCGCGTGCGGCGGGATGTTCACGGCCAACACGATGAGCTCGATCGCGGAAGCGATCGGCATGTCGCTGCCCGGTACCGCGTCGCCTCCTGCCGTCGACGTGCGGCGCGAAGACGATGCTCGGCGCGCCGGTGAAGCCGTGGTCAACCTGCTCCGGCTCGGCATCACCCCGCGGATGATCATGACGAAGGCCGCGTTCGAGAACGCGATCGCAGTGACGTCTGCGTTGGGAGGCTCCACGAACGCGGTCCTGCATCTGCTCGCGATGGCCAACGAGGCAGGCGTCGAGCTGCATCTCGACGACTTCAACCGGATCGCCGCCAAGGTGCCCCACATCGCGGACATGAAGCCTGGCGGCAAGTTCCACATGAGCGATCTCGACCGCGTCGGCGGTGTGCCGGTCGTGATGAAGCACTTGCTCGACGCCGGTCTGTTGGATGGCGACGTGCTGACGGTCACCGGAAAGACGATGGCCGAGAACCTCGCGGAGCTCGATCCGCCGCGGCCGGACGGTGTCGTCGTATATCCAATCGATCAGCCGTTGCACTCGGAGGGCGGCATCAACATCCTCACCGGTTCACTCGCGCCGCGGGGTGCTGTCGTCAAGGTTGCTGGGCTGACGAAGGAGCAGATGCGGTTCGAGGGAACCGCTCGGGTCTTCGACGGGGAGGACGGCGCGATGGACGCGATCCTCGCCGGGTCCGTGGTTCCAGGCACGATTCTGGTCATTCGCTACGAGGGCCCGAAGGGTGGTCCCGGCATGCGCGAGATGCTGGCCATCACGGGCGCGTTGAAGGGTGCTGGTCGCGGTGCCGACTGCGCGCTGATCACCGATGGCCGGTTCAGCGGTGGTACCTGGGGGTTCTGCATCGGGCATGTTGCGCCTGAAGCTGTCGACGGCGGACCGATCGCCTTGGTGCGCGACGGCGACCAGATACTGATCGACGTGCACGAGTTGCGGCTCGATCTCCTCGTCGACGACGGCGAGCTCGCCAAGCGCCGGGCCTCGTGGGTCCCGAATCCGCCGCGGTACACCAGCGGCGTGCTCGGCAAGTACGCGAAGTTGGTGCAAGGTGCCGAAACCGGCGCGATCACGAACACCTTGTGATGGGCGGGGGAGGCACGCGTGAACCTTCGTGAAGTACTCGAGCTGATCCGACTTCGCCGGTTCGAACGCGATCCGGTCCAGCGGTTGATCAATCGAACGCACATGCCCGACGACTTCCGCGCCGTGGCCAAGCGGAAGCTGCCGCGAGCCGTGTTCGACTACGTCGAGGGAGGCGCCGACGAGGAGGTTGCGCTCGAGGCGAACCGTCGGGCGTTCCAGCGTCGCAAGATCAACCCGCAACTGCTTCGAGATGTGTCGCACACCGACGTCACCGGCGAGCTGTTCGGGCACGAGTTCGGTGTCCCGCTCGGGCTCGCGCCGACCGGGTACACGCGCATGATGCACCCGACCGGTGAGATCTCCGCGTGTCTCGCAGCGAAGGACAAGCAGATCCCGTACGCCCTGTCGACGATGGGGACGACCACGGTCGAGGACGTTGCTCGCACGGGTCATCCGAACCTGTGGTTTCAGCTGTACGTGACGAGTGATCGACGGCTCAGTGACCCGTTGATCGACAGGGCCGGCGCGGCCGGGTATCAGGCGCTCGAGGTCACGATC
>DASWRR010000603.1:0-2134 GCA_036403055.1 Ilumatobacteraceae bacterium
CAACTGCGTGACGACCGAAGAACCTCCCTCCGAAATCGGTGTACTGCTCGCGTCGCTTGCCGAGGCCGCGCTGGCGTCCCGGCCCGCTGTCCCGCTGCAGCCCGCACCGATCGACAACGAGGCCGCAGCCTTCGAGCGAGCTGTCGACGACGTCCGTACGACGCTCGAGGTGTTGGACGAAGGTCAGTGGACGCGACCGGCGGTCAACGGACTGACCGTCGGCGAGCTCGTCGGCCATCTCATCGGTACGCAGCGATTGATGGCCGGAGAGCTCGAAATCGGCGGACGCCGGAGCGCGTCGATCGACCACATCGACTCGACTCGGCCGGAGATCGTCGACGGCGCAGGGATGTCGCCGCGTGAAGCCGCGGAGCAGTTCGGTGTGGCGAGCAAGCTCCTGACTGATCATCTGACAACGCTCGACGACACGGGCCTCGACCGCGAATCGCGCTTCGGCGCAATCGTCGCGGACGTGAGATTTCTGCTCGTCGTCCGGATCTTCGAGTTGTGGACGCACGACAACGACCTTCGCGCTGCCGTCGGCTTGCCACGCTCGGAGCCCGACGGAGACCGAGTGTGGATGATGACGCGAACGGTGATGCCCGTGGTTCGCAGGATCAGCGGCGATCGGCTGCGCATCGTGTTGACGGGACCCGGCGGTGGCGTGTGGCCGGCCGAAGGCGAGGAGGCCGGTGAGATCGTTGCCGACGCAATCGAGTTCTGTCGTCGCATAGCGAATCGGCTGCCCACGGCGAGCCTCGAAGCAGAGATCACCGGCGACGCGCAACTGGCCGGCGCGCTCCTCGACGCCCTCGCCGGCCTGGCGCTCGACTGAGGGAGACGACGATCATGACGATGACTATCGTTCGGCCAGTGAACACCGTGTCGTCGACCGGTCCGTCAGATGCCAGCCTGCTGAAACGCATCGAAGTCGGCGACGATCGCGCGCTGCAGATGGTGTACGAGCGCTACTCACCGCTCGTCTACGGTCTCGCTCGCCGCGTCACGGCGTCGACTGCGCACGCCGAGGAGATCACGCAGGAAGTGTTCGTCTACTTGTGGCAGAACCCCGATCGATTCGATCCAGAACGCGGCACGCTTCGTGCGTTTCTCGGAGCACTCGCACATCGTCGAGCCGTCGACGAGGTTCGTCGGAACGCGAGGCGAGCGGCACGCGAGCATCGGGTTGGCGAGGATGTGAGCGCCCCAGACGCCGCCGACATCGGCAACGATGTCGAGCGAACGCAGACTGCTGAACGCGTGCGCGCCGCCGTGTCGTCACTGCCCGAGCAACAGCGCGAAGCGGTGCTCCTCGCGTACTTCGGCGGGTGCACGTTCCGACAGGTTGCCGAGAAGCTCGGCATTCCTGAGGGCACCGCGAAGTCGAGACTTCGGCTCGGCCTCGGCAAGCTCGCACTCCTCCTCGATGGATTGACGTGAACGACAACGACTCGGAGATGCTCGGGTTGCTCGCCGAGCTGTCGGCGGCAGCAGCACCGTCCGATCTCGCCGGCGAAGTCGTGCACGCCGCCACCGCGGCGCGACCGGTCGGTCAGCCGATCACGGCGCTCGGCGGCGGAGTGGCAGCTGACCCGCGAGCCGCGTTCGTCGAGACAGCCGGAGAACTCGCGGTGGTGCTCGCAGACGCGACCTCGGCGATGATCGTCGAGCCGTACGGCTGGAACGCGACGCAGCTCGTCGCGCACCTGCTCGAGGTCGACCTGTACTTCGGCCGACAGCTCGGTCTGTGGGATCACGCCATCGACGAGTCGATGGAGCACGACCATCTGCGAATGACCGAGGCGGCGGTGCGTGCGTCGATGAGGGCTGACCTCGCCGACACGATCGCGAAGTGGACGGACGTCTCCTGCGCCGTCTGCGAGCACGTCCTCGCACTCGACGCCGACGCGCTGGCAACGCGCATCAAGTTCCACATGCTCGACACGCGGACGTCGACCGCCTTGGTGGTGAGGATCTTCGAGATGTGGACGCACACCGAAGACCTGTGTCGAACGTTGCGCCGTCAACCTCCGGTTCTCGACGCCGGCAGGCTGGCGTTGATGACGCGGGCTGCCGTCCGGGCGATCCCGCTGGGGCTGCTCCTCGGTCGGATCGAGGCGGATCCGCAGACAGT
>DASWRR010000604.1:0-5057 GCA_036403055.1 Ilumatobacteraceae bacterium
GTAGGGAAACGCATTGAGCACCGCGAAGACCAACGCGCCGCGATGAACGATGTTGGCCTGTTCGTCGGTGAGACCCGAGCGCAGCATTGCCGTGAAGATGCTGACGGATTCACCGTTGCCCTCGCCCGCTGATCCGACGTAGGCCGCACGCCAGCCGTTCCACAAGCGCTCGTACGTGTCCACGACGTGAAATTAGTCGGGATGTCGCGATGTCCCCCGGTTACTCTTTGCCCGTCCGTTCGAGAGGCGCCACCGGCGCGGAGAGGAGGAAGGTCATGCAGCACACCGCCATGGTCCTTCGCGCCCCCGCCCCCATCCCCGAACTCAACTAGCGCACCGAACCGATCGGTGCCATCACGCACCGAGGAGCTCCCGTGACAACACGGACACGCCGTCGCTTCGACGACGACGATTTCGACCCACCCACAGTCGACCGAACGCCAGACATCCCCATCGACGGAGATGACGCCGACGACGGCGAGCATCACATCACCTATTCGACATATCCCGACTCGGCGCACGGACCGTCACCTGTCCCGGATTGGGTCCTGACGTCGCCAGCCGCGATCGACGTCGATCTCGGCGTCTTCAAGACCGGGAAAGAAGCCGATGTCTCGTTGGTCCGCAGATCGCACGACGGCCGTGCGGTGCTGCTTGCCGCGAAGCAGTACCGCGACGCCCATCATCGAATGTTCCATCGCGACGCCGGCTACCTCGAAGGACGGCGCATGCGCAAGAGCCGGGAAAACCGGGCGATGGAGACCCGGACAGAGTTCGGGCGTGAGCTCATCGCGGGTCAATGGGCGTCGGCCGAGTTCGCCGTCCTCTCGCGCTTGTGGCTGGCCGGCGCGGCAGTCCCCTACCCGGTGCAACTCGTCGGCACCCAGTTGATGATGGAGTTCATCGGCGATCGCGACGGCGTCGCGGCACCGCGGCTGGCCCAGTTGCGCCCCTCCGTCGACGAGGCAGCGGCCCTGTTCGCTCAGGTCCGCGACGTGCTCGGCCTTCTGGCCGACGCCGGGTACACCCACGGCGACCTCTCGCCGTACAACGTCCTCGTGCACAACGGCAAGGTCGTCTTGATCGATCTGCCCCAGGCCGTCGACCTCGTCGGCAACCCACAAGGGTTCACGTTCCTTCGCCGTGATTGCGAGAACATCTGTGGGTGGTTCACGGCACGCGGCGTGCGCGCCGACGCCTCCATCCTGTTCGACGACTTGATGCTCTCGGTGCCGCGAGGTTGAGCGCCGACCAGAGGCCTACGAGACCGCGAGCTCGGCGGCAACCTCGGCATGCATCCTGCTGATGAACTCGTCGATCTGCACGCCGCGCTCCACCTCGCCGCCACGCGGGTTGACCCCGACAGTGCCGGCAGCGACGTCGTCGTCGCCGACGACGAGGACGTAGGGCAGCTTCTCGAGCTTCGCCGACCGAATCCGCTTGCCGAGCTGATCGTTGGCATCGACGATGTCGACACGGAACCCCTCCGCCGCCAGCCGCTCGACGACGCGCGCGGCGTGAGCCTGATGGGCCTCGGCAACCGGCAGCACACGAGCCTGCACCGGCGCCATCCATGTGGGGAACGCGCCGGCGTAGTGCTCGAGCAGCACGCCGAAGAACCGTTCCAACGAGCCGAACAGGGCGCGGTGCAACATGATCGGACGGTGCCGGGCGTTGTCGGCACCGACGTACTCGAGGTCGAACCGCTCGGGATGGTTGAAGTCGGCCTGGATGGTGCTGAGCTGCCAGGTGCGCCCGATCGCATCGCGCACGTCGATGTCGATCTTCGGGCCGTAGAACGCGGCGTCTCCTTCCTTCACCTTGTACGGCAACCCGTACTTCACGAGGGCGGCGCGCAGTCCTTCGGTCGCTTTCTCCCAGATCGCGTCGTCGCCGACGTACTTGTTCGGATCCTTCGTCGAGAGGTTCGCGGTGAACTCCTGAAAGCCGAAGGCGCGGAGCACACTCATGACGAAGTCGAGGAGCGAGGCGATCTCGTCTTGCAACTGATCCTCGGTGCAGAAGATGTGGCTGTCGTCCTGCGTGAAACCGCGAATCCGCAGCAGTCCGTGCAACGTGCCGGCTCGCTCGTAGCGATAGACGGTCCCGAGCTCGAACAGTCGCATCGGCAGCTCGCGGTAGCTGCGTTGTCGTGCGCCATAGATCAGGCAGTGCATCGGACAGTTCATCGGCTTCATGTAGTAGATGCCGTTGTCCATCTCCATCGGCGGGTACATGCCGTCCTTGTAGAACCCGAGGTGGCCCGACTTCTCGAAGAGGTTGCCGTTCGACACGTGCGGCGTGAAGACGAACTGATAACCGCCGTTCTCGTGCCGCGAGCGGCTGTAGTCCTCCATCAGCTTGCGGACGATCGCACCCTTCGGATGCCACACCGCCAGTCCCCCACCGAGCTCGTGCGGGAAGCTCAACAGGTCGAGCTCCGTCGCCAGCTTGCGGTGGTCGCGCTTCTCCGCTTCCTCGAGGCGATGGAGATGCTCGGCGAGCGCCGCCTTGCTCTCCCACGCGGTGCCGTAGATGCGTTGCAGCATCGGGCCCTTCTCGTTGCCGCGCCAGTAGGCGCCTGCGACCTTCATCAGCTTGTAGTAACCGAGCTTGCCGGTCGACGGCACATGCGGACCGCGGCACAGGTCGACGAAGTCGTCGCTGTTTCGATAGATGCTGATGGTCTCGCCGCCGCCGATCTCCGCCGCGTCTTCGGAGTCGGCAGCACCGGTCGAGACGCGCTCGATGATCTCGCGCTTGTACGGCTGATCCTCGAACAGGATCATCGCGTCACCCGGCGACAGCTCGTCGCGCAGGAACGGCTGATCAGCCTTCACGATCTCCGTCATCTTCGCCTCGATGCGCGAAAGGTCCTCGTCGCTGAACGTCTGACCACCCGGCAGATCGAAGTCGTAGTAGAAGCCGTTCTCGATCGCCGGCCCGATCGAGAACTTTGCCCCGGGAAACAGTTGCGTCACCGCCTGCGCCATCACGTGTGCCGTCGAGTGACGCAGCACATGGCGGCCTTCGTCGCTGTCGGCAGTGATGATGCCAACGGTTGCTCCGTCGGGCAGCTCGCGGCCGAGATCCCACTCTTCACCGTTGACGACCGCCGCGACCGCCGCCTTCGCGAGCCGTGAACCGATCGACTCCGCGACGGTCGTCGCCGTCGCACCCTGAGCAAGGGAGCGATGCGAACCGTCGGGCAGTGTGATCGTGATGTCGGCCATAGCCGGCAAGTCTACGAGAGCTTCAAGATTCGCCGCCCGCCATTAGGCAGGCGGAGAGCCCGCGCCGATGAGGACAGGCGGCTCATGCGGCACGGACGCGACCTTGGCGACGACGGTCGGTTCCGTCTCTGCGGTCTTGCCCGCGTACACGTTGCGGTACTCCTGTCCTGTCAGCTCACGGATCTCGTACATCAGCTCATCGGTGACCTGGCGCAGCACCATGTGATCATCGGCACGACTGCGATAACGCTCGACATCGATCGGCCTCCCGATCCTGATCGTGCACGATCCGCGGAGCTTCGGGACCTTCGCGTCAGGCGGTTGGATCTCACGCGTCCCGATCATTCCAACGGGGTAGATCGGACATCCGATCTTCAGCGCGAGCCGCGCCGCACCGGTGCGACCCTTGTGCAGGATCCCGTCGCGGCTGCGCGTTCCCTCGGGAAAGATTCCGAAGAGCTCACCGCGTCGCAGCACGCCCTCCGCAGTGTCGAGCGCGGCTTGGCTCTTGTCACCGCCAGCCCGATCGATCGGGATCATGCCCATCCACGGGAAGAGGTACTTCGTCTTCCACGAATCCATGTACTCCGCCTTGCCGACGAAGCTGATGTTGCGTGCGACGTGCAGCATCAAGAACGCGCTGTCGAGAAAGCTGACGTGGTTGGGGCACAGGATGGCTGGACCCTGCGTGGGAAGCCGGTCAAAACCGTCGAGCTCGAACTTCCACACGTGCTTGGCGACAGGTCGCACGACGCGACGTACGCGCTCCTGTGCCTTGCCTGCCCCCTCGATGCTCACGGCGCCATGATAGATCTCGCGTCGCGGGATCAGATGTCGACACCGAGCAGCGCTGCGGCTTCGCCGACACCATGGCCGGCAGCGGCTGCCGCATCGATGGCGGCGAGGGCGCCAGGGGTGTCGAGGTCGTCGTCGAGCGCGCATCGAGCGTCGTCGAGCGCCGCCTTTCCGTCTCCCGCATCGCACCACTTCTGCAGGCGGTCGGCGTTGCGCGGCATCAGCGTGTCGTCCCACTCCCACTCGCGTCGGTAGTGGTGCTCGATGATGGCGAGACGAATCGCCCGAGGGTCCCATTCCTTGCGGAGCGCATCGACGAACACCAAGTTGCCGAGGCTCTTCGACATCTTGTGGCCATCCATGTACACCATCGCGACATGCATCCAGTGGCGCACGAAGGGATCGCCCGTCGCCGCCTCGCTCTGGGCCCGCTCGCACTCGTGGTGCGGGAAGATGAGATCCGTACCGCCGCCGTGCAGATCGATCGTGGTGCCGAGCTCGCGCAGCGCCAACGCCGAGCATTCGATGTGCCAGCCGGGACGACCGGGCCCCCACATCGTGTCCCAACTCGGCTCGTCGGCCGCAGAAGGGTGCCACAAGACGAAGTCGAGCGGATGGCGCTTGTGTGGATCGTCGACGTTGCCGCCGCGCTCGCGTGCCAACTCGATCATCTGCTCGGGCGTGAAGTTGCTGATCGATCCGAACGACGGAAACTTCGACACGTCGAAGTACACACTGCCGCCGGCTTGATACGCGAAGCCGCGGTCGAGGACCATCCCGATGAACCCGCGGATGTCCGGAATCGCCGAGGACGCTCGCGGCGTGGACGACACCGGAAGGGCGTTGAGCGCGTCCATGTCGCGCTCGAAGCGGGCCTCTTCTCCTGCGGCGAGATCGAGGTAGTGGACGCCGAGTTGGCGCGCCTTCGCGAACAGCGGATCGTCCACATCGGTGACGTTGCGAACGCACTTCACGGTGTGGCCCATGTCGATGAGCCGGCGTTGGAGGACGTCGTATGCGATGAACGTC
>DASWRR010000605.1:0-1757 GCA_036403055.1 Ilumatobacteraceae bacterium
CGGTCGAGCGTGACGATGCCGTACGCCCGCTGGCTCTGGGTGAGCGCGATGTAGACGTGCGACTTGTCGGCGAACTTCTCCAACGCAGCGGTCACGTCGGCCGCAGGACCCGATGGCAACGTCCGGAAGCGGACCTCCGCAACGCGTTGCGCGTACTTGATCGTCTGCTGCGAAGCAACGAACACAGTTGATCCGTCCGGCACCAGTCCATACATGGCACGGCCCAGCACGACATCGTCGTTCGACACCGATTCGAAGCTCTCGTTGCCGAAGCGAGCGGTGATGAACGCCGGCGTGAGTGCGAGGATCGCAACGCCGATGATCACGGCGCGACCGAGACGCAGACCGCGGACCGGCACCACGAGCTGAGCGATCAGGATGCACGCAGCCGGCAACGTGAAGTAGCAGACGCGCAGGGCCATCTCGCCGCCGTACGGCTGCAACACGAGCATCGGGAACGGTGCGATGAGCAGACAAGCCAGTGCGATCGAAGTCGACCGCCGGAACCATTGGACGATCAGCGACACGCCGGCGCCGCCCCACGCGAGCAGCGCGAGACCGATGCGCGAGGCGACGACCACTCTGCGCCCGAACACATGCGACCCTGTCCGCTTTCCGACGTTCTGGCTGACGAGGCTTCCGACCTTTCCCACCGAGCCGGTGAGGTTGTCGAAGTGGCCGAACCAGTACGCGTCAGCGCCGTACGAGAGCCATGCAAGGAACACCACTGCGACGAACACCGGAAACCAGCGAAGGCGCGTCGTGTTGGCAACGACGAGCAGCACCGTTGCGCTCAGAAGGAACCCGGGCGTCAGCTGATGGGAGATGACGATCGCGACGACGAGCAGGTAGCAACCGAGGAGGGTGACGGTCGCTGGTCGACCCGTCAACCCGCGATGCAGGTCCTGTGCAGGTCGTAGCAGACGTACGACGAGTCGGTTGCCCGTCGTCGGGTCGGCGGGGAATGCATACAGCACGACGGTGATGATGAGGAGGTAGAGCACGAACGCAGTTGCCTGCGGCGCGAAGTAGTCCTGACCGATCCAGTTGAGGCAGCAGAACAACGCGGCCGCGATCACGCTCTGCATCTCTGTGGCTCGCAGCCGTCGAGCGAGCAGGCCGACGAGCAGCACCGCGACGCCGTTGTAGAAGATCGGCGCGTAGCGAACGAGCCACAGCAGCGATTCGGTGCCGGTCCAACGTTGCAACAATCCGCCACCGGAGAAGAACCCGGCCCAGCTGAAGCGGGCGTCGAGCGACGTCAGCAACGTGCCGTGCGTCGCGATGTGGCCGATGAACCCGGTGTGGATCCATGCAACGCTGAAGCGTGGGTTCGGCTCCAAGAGGCCGGGCAGCCCGTGCAGTGCGGTCACCAGCGCGGCCACGTTCAGCCACGCCCATCGCGACTCTCGATAGCACATCACGACGAGCGCACCGACGAGGATCGCGATGCCGATCCAGAACACCGGTGACAGGACGTCGACGAGACCAAGTACGCCGAATCCCTCGCGTGGGGTGTCCCTGATTCCGGCCGCGACGATCGCGTTTCCGACGATGACGCAGCACACCGAGAAGATCGGCAAGAACTCGGTCACGCGATCCGATGTCGAGTCGAGCCGGGGGATCGCGGGTCGTCGAGTGCCGGATTGGCGCAACACGGACGCAAGCCCGAGCGCGAAAGAGCCTGCGGTCAGAACGACGCCGACGGGAAACCACTTCCAGTCTCCGAACAGGACGGTGAGCTCGCCGAGGAGCAT
>DASWRR010000606.1:0-9920 GCA_036403055.1 Ilumatobacteraceae bacterium
TGCGTCAACCGCGTCAGTCGGTTCACGATGAGCGGCGACGCGATCAACCCGGCCAGCGAGGTCGTGCTCGTCGACAACATCTCGGCGCGCAACCGCAACCACAACGGCGGGGACCTCGAGATCGGTGCGGATGGATTCCTGTACATCTCGATCGGTGATGCCGGGACAGATCCGCGCGCTGACTCGAATCCGAACGACGCAGCACAGGACCTCAGTCTGCTCAACGGCAAGATTCTCCGCGTCGATCCATCCACCGGCGATCCGGCGCCGGGCAACCCGATCAGCGGACCGGGAACAGCGAGCTGTCGAGTTCGCGGCAACCTCCCGACGACCCCGACCACGAGTTGCCAGGAACTGTTTGCGTGGGGTCTCCGCAACCCGTTCCGATTCGCCTTCGATCCCAACACCGGGCCGCAGCGCTTCTACATCAACGACGTCGGGCTCAGCACCCGCGAGGAGGTCGACGAAGGCGGCATCGGGAGGAACTACGGCTGGCCGATTCGCGAAGGAGTGTGCCCGCTCGCGACGCCGCCGCCCTGCACCCCTGCACCCGCGGGGTTCACCGATCCGCTGACCGACTACGGCCGCTCCATCGGACAGGTGATCACCGCAAGCGCGTTCATCCCGAACGGTCATTGGCCGGCCGAGTACGACGGCGGGTACCTGTTCGCCGACGCCGGCAGCGGCAACATGTGGTTGCTTCCTGCGAACGGCGCAGTCAACTATTCAACACCATTCGCGACGAACGTCGGTGGCATCGCCGACATGGCGTTCGTGACGACGAACGACAGCATCGCGCTGTACTACACGCTGACCGGCGGAGGCATTCGCAAGATCTCCCGACCGCCGGTCGCGTTCGCCGATCCCGGCCCGCTGTCTTTCGTCGCGGCGCCGTCCGGAACTCGCGTCCTCGACACGCGTACGGCCGTCGCGGGCGACAAGGTCGTACGCGCGAACACGACGCGCTACGTCCCGCTGGGCGTCGACCCCGCCATGACGAAGGCCGTGCTGGTCAACTTCGCGTTCGTCACCCCGAGCACTGCCGGTTACCTCACCGCGTGGTCCGGCCGCAGTGCCCGCCCGCTGGCGTCGAACATCAACGCGATCGCCGGCGAGTTCGTGGCGAACTCGGCCATCGTGCCGGTCGATGCGAACGGCGGCATGCTCGTGTACTCGTACTCGACCGCGGACGTCGTCATCGATGTGCTCGGCTACTTCAACGCGGCACCGGCTGCAGTCCGTCGTGGACGATTCGTCGCGGTCCCGCCGACTCGGATCAGCGACACACGTTCGGCAGTTTCCGGGACGAACCAGTACACCCCCGGCACCGGCGCGCAGTTGCCGTTCGTTCGAGTTCCCGTCGCGACGCGAGGCGGACTCCCTGCGGCGTCGGCGATGGACGCCGCGGTCCTCGTGGTGACCGCTGTGACGAACCCCGGCGACCCACCCGGCTTCCTGAGCGCGAGCGCGGGAGGCGCGCCGTTCTCCGGATCGTCGAACCTCAACACGAATGGCGGCGGTGATCAACGTCCGAACCTCGTCGTCGTGCCGGTCGCCGCCGACGGGACTGTCGATCTCCACCTCTTCGCCGTGCCGGATGTCGTGGTCGATGTCGCTGGTTACTTCACGTCGTCGACCGCGCCAAGCGCAACCGTCGGCCGCTTCCATGTGATCCAACCGTTCCGCGAAGTCGACACTCGTAGCAACATCGGATTCGGACGGTTGCCGGGAGGCGTGTCGGCGTCCATCGACCCCGTCACGGTGCCGGCGAATGCAGAAGCGATGGCCCACACGATCACGATCGTCGACAATGCGATTCCCGGATTCGTCACCCCATTCCCCGGCCCGACACTGCCCGTCGTCAGCGCCGGCAACACGACGGCCGCCGGCCAGATCCACGCAGTGCTGTCCTTCACGCAGATGAGCTCGCCACCGGCGACGATGAGCTACTACACGCTGATGCCGACGGACCTCGTCGTCGACAGTTCGGGCTACTTCGAAGGCGGCTGATCGGTATCCTGCACGCGTGGCCAGTCTGCGAATCGCCCTCGCCCAACTGAACCCGACGGTGGGCGATCTCGACGGCAACGTCGCGAAGATCATCGCCGCGTACGACCGTGCCGACGCCGCGGGATGTGACATCGTCGCGTTCACCGAACTCGGCATCTCCGGCTATCCCCCTGAGGATCTCGTGTTGAAGCCCGGGTTCGTCGCGGACAACCTCGAGGCGCTCTCGAAGGTCGCCGCGCACACCGGCCGCTGCGCCGCAGTGATCGGATACGTGGCCGCCGATCGCGACATCTACAACGCCGCCGCGATGTGCGCCAACGGCGAGATCATCGGCACGTATCGGAAGCGACTGCTGCCGAACTACGGCGTGTTCGACGAGGACCGGTACTTCACGCCGGGCGACGCGAGCGATCCCTACGAGCTGTACGTGATCGGTGGCGTGAAGGTCGGCGTCAGCGTCTGCGAAGACGTGTGGAGCCCGACCGGACCGCTGGCGGTGCAGGCGGCAGGGGGCGCGGAGCTCAACATCAACATCAACGGCTCGCCGTACCACTTCGACAAGGCGTCCGATCGCGAGCGGATGCTCGCCACTCGTGCGGCGGACGCGAGTTGCGCGTTGGTCTACGTCAACCAGGTGTGCGGTCAGGACGAGTTGGTGTTCGACGGTGGTTCGATGGTCTTCGACGCGGAGGGCCGGCTGGTTGCCCGCGCGTCGCAGTTCGTCGAGGAGCTCTTGATCGCCGACGTCCACATCGAGCCCGTCTACCGCAAGCGACTCCTCGATCCGCGCGGCCGCCGCACGGAGATCGAGATACCGCTCATCCATGTCAGCGACGCATCGCTCGGCCGCGACACCGAGCCACCAGCGGAACGGATCGCGCCGCGGCTGTCACCGGATGCCGAGTTGTACGAGGCCCTCGTCCTCGGCACCGGCGACTACGTGCGCAAGAACGGATTCACCGACGTGGTGATCGGGCTCTCGGGCGGCATCGACTCGACGTTGGTCGCGTGCATCGCCGCCGATGCGCTCGGTGCCGACCACGTGCACGGCGTGTCGATGCCGTCGCGCTACTCGAGCGAGGGTTCGAAGAGCGATGCCGCCGATCTCGCCGAGGCCCTCGGCATCGACTTCCGCACGATCGCGATCGAGCCGGCGTTCAGCGCCTACCTCGAGATGACTGCGGAGTCCTTCGCCGGCAAACCGGCCGACCTCACCGAGGAGAACCTGCAGAGCCGAGTCCGCGGCGCGACGTTGATGGCGCTCTCGAACAAGTTCGGCTGGATGGTCCTGACGACCGGCAACAAGAGCGAGATGGCGGTCGGCTACTTCACGCTGTACGGCGACTCTGTCGGCGGCTACGCGGTGATCAAGGATGTTCTGAAGACACGCGTGTACGACCTGTGTCGGTACTACAACTCGCGGTTTGGGCGTGAGGTCATCAGCGAGAGCGTGATCGTGAAGCCGCCCTCAGCCGAGCTGCGTCCCGACCAGCGCGACGACCAGAGCCTTCCGCCCTACGAGGTGCTCGACCCGATCCTCCGGCTCTACGTCGAGGAGGATCGGACCGCGTCGGAGATCATCGAGCTCGGTCATGACGAGGCGATGGTTCGGCGCATCACGCGCCTCGTCGACGTGATGGAGTACAAGCGCCGGCAGTGTCCGCCCGGTGTTCGTGTCAGCGTGAAGGCGTTCGGCAAGGATCGTCGATTGCCGATCACCAACGGATATCGCGGCTGATCAACCGGGGCGCGGCGTCGACAGGCTGATGGTGACGACCGCGATCGCGGCCAGTGCCGTTGCCATCGTCGCCGGCCACCCGATGCCGTGGCTGGTGTAGAGCCGTGTCGCGGGGACTGACATCGCGGCTCGTCCGATGGTGTCGACACCGATCAGCAGACCGAGGCCTCGAGCGGGCGAGCCGGGCACCAATCCCGTGCCGAGCGAGATCGCGCTGACGACGGAGAACTCGAAGCCGAGCACGCCGATCGCGAGCATTGCGACGCCGAGCACGAGATGGTGATGGAGGAGCGCGAGCCCAGCACTCGCGGGGATCATCAACATCGCACCGAGCGCGACCGCACGACGCTTGCCCAACGTGTCGGTGAACCGCGCGACGGAGAGCGTCGCGATCAGCTCGCCTGCGCCGAGCAGAAACGTGACGGCCGACAAACCCGCCGGCGTCAGACCGAACTCGTCTTCGAGCCAGCTGCCGAACGTGACGATCAACGCGTGGCTCGCCGCGGTGATCGCGAATCCTGAGAGCAGCACGAGCCACCCCCGAGACACGAGACGACCGGTGCCGCGGGCCGCGTCTGCGTCGATGCGATGTTGGACGGTCGGCGCGTCGATGCGGCCCATCACGAGCACGGCCATCACGATCATCGCCGCCGCGCCGCTGAGGTATCCGACGCGCCAGTTCGTCGCCGCCGTGACGAGGCCCATCGTGCTGACACCGATCAGCAGCCCGAACGCCCAGGACACCTCGATGAGTCCGGTGACACGGCCGCGACGCTCGTACGGCACATGCATCGCGATCCAGGTGCCTATGCCGAGATAGAAGGTCGTGTTGCCCTGGCCGAGGATGACCAACGCGACAGCGAGCATCGCGACGCCTTGCGTCGCGGCGGCGAGGCACGTGCCGACGATCGCCGCAGTGAGCCCGACGGCAACGGCGCGGCGGGCGCCGAGACGATCGACGACATGACCGATCAACGGTGACGCCAGTCCGAACAGTTCGGACACTGCGATCGCGACGCCGATGTCGGCGAGGTGGACGTCCAGGCCTCGTGCGATCGTGGCGATGAACGGTCCGACGAACCGATAGCACGCGTTCGACGTCATGCGAGCGGTTGCGAAGGCAGTCAGGTCGCGACGCACTTCGGGTGCGTAACTGTCATCGAGGACGCGGCCAAGCACGACGATCGACACTAACTGGGTAGCCTGTCCCTCCCGTGGCCCTGATCGTGCAGAAATACGGCGGCACGTCCGTCGCCGACCCCGACCGCATGCGTGCCGTTGCCGAGAACGTCGCGTTCACGCGACGTCACGGTCACGACGTCGTGGTCGTGCCGAGTGCGATGGGTAAGACGACGGACAACCTCATCAAGCTGGCCAACGACGTCTCCAAAACCCAGCCGGGGCGTGAGATGGACATGTTGATCACCACCGGTGAACGCATATCGATGTCGTTGCTGTGCATGGCGCTGGCTGATCTCGGCGTCGAGGCCGTGAGCTTCACCGGGAGCCAGGCCGGGATCATCACCGACTCGGTCCACACCAAGGCGAAGATCCTCGAGGTCAAAGGCGATCGCGTGCGTGAGGCGTTGGCTGCCGGCAAGGTCTGCGTGGTTGCCGGCTTTCAGGGGATCAGCACCGAGAAGGAGATCACCTCGCTCGGTCGCGGTGGCAGCGACACGACCGCCGTTGCGCTCGCCGCTTCACTCGGCGCCGACAGCTGTGAGATCTACACCGACGTGACCGGGGTCTTCTCCGCCGATCCGCGTCTCGTGCCGCAGGCTCGAAAGCTGGCGCACGTCAACTTCGACGAGATGCTCGAGATGGCGGGCGCCGGCAGCAAGGTCCTCGCATTGCGCAGCGTCGAGTTCGCCCGCAACCACAACGTCCCCGTTCACGTTCGTTCGGCCTTCACCTGGGAGCCGGGAACCTGGGTCACCGATCAGGAGCCAAGCATGGAAGAGCCAGTCATCTCCGGTGTCGTCACCGACACGAGCGAATCGAAGGTCACCATCGTCGCTGTTCCGGACCAGCCGGGTATCGCCGCTGCGCTGTTCGAACCGCTCGCAGCAGCAAATGTCAACGTCGACATGATCGTGCAGAACACCTCGCACGACGGGACGACCGACATCAGCTTCACGATGCCGAAGGCGGACATGGCGACCGCGGAGTCGATCGTCGGTCGCGTCGCCGCGGAGATCGGCGCCCGCGGTGTCGATCACGACGCCGATATCGCGAAGATCAGCCTCGTCGGCGCCGGCATGAAGACGAGTCCCGGCATCGCGGCGAAGATGTTCCGCACGCTCGCCGACGAGTCGGTCAACATCGCGATGATCTCGACGTCGACGATCCGCATCAGCGTGGTCACGGCGTTCTCGGATCTCGAACGTGCTGCTCGCGCATTGCACACTGCGTTCGGTCTGGATTCGGGCCAGGCGTACTCGGCTCCGTTGCCGGAGCGGAAGTAACCAGCGCCGGATGCGACGGAATCACGTGCCGTGGAAGGCGGCTGGCACAAAGAGCGAAGGCAAGCGGTCCGCCGACGAGGTCGTGCGAGAAACCGGATGGGTCTTCAACAACGTCACCGGCAGCCACCTGAGCCTCGCTGAGTTCGTCGAGACCGGGAACAACGAGACGCTCGCTTATCTGACCGCATTCGGCTTGGGAGACGATCCGCACACGACGCAATCACTTGTCGAGATCGGCTCTGGGATCGGGCGAATGACCGCGAGCTTCACCCGCCTGTTCGGGCGCGTCGTGGCGTGCGACCTCGACGCGGCGTTTCTCGAGCGGTGCCGCGAAACCGTTGCGCAGTTCGGGCGACCGGAGCGCTTGCAGACGATCCCGGTCGCGGATGGCCGGACGATCTCGTTGGCCGACGAGACCGCCGACATGGCGTTCAGTTACATCACGTTTCAGCACTGCCATCGCGACGACGCGCTGGCCCTGACCAACGAGGCCGTACGGGTCGTGCGCCCGGGGGGCCACGTCGTGTTGAACTACCGGACATGGACGGGTCGGGACATGGTGTTGTGGCCCGCTGGAAAGATCGTTCGCGGTTTGTGGCACGTCCCGAAGCTCGGCCCGGCGATCTCGAAACGTCGCACGATCGCCCGGCTCGGTTGGCAAGCGAATCGACTGTCGCCGCCCGAGGTGCTCACGTCGGTCGGAACGAGGTTGAGCGACGTGCAGATCGTGCGGTCGCCGAAGCGACGCAGCTTCGCGATCGCCGGAACCTCGGACCAGTCGTTCGAGGGTGTGCATCCCAGCCACTGGTGGCTCGTCGCCAAGGTCGTCTGAGTCGCGGCTGATCGCGAAAAATCGCCGCGGTCCGTCGAAACCCCGCGGTTAGCCTCTCTGCCATGAAAATAGGCGTCGTCGGCGCAACCGGGCAGGTGGGCGCAGCAATGCGCGAGATCCTCGCCGAGCGCAACTTTCCCGTCTCGCAGATCCGTTACTTCGCATCGGCGCGTTCTGCCGGAACGACGCTGGATTGGAAGGGCACCCAGATCACGGTCGAGGATGCGGCGACAGCCGATGTGTCGGGCCTCGACATCGCGTTGTTCTCTTCCGGCGCGGCATCGTCGCGCGAACTTGCCCCGAAGTTTGCCGCCGGCGGCGCGATGGTGATCGACAACTCGTCGGCATGGCGCATGGACCCCGATGTGCCACTGATCGTCAGCGAAGTCAATCCGGGCGAGATCACGAACGCGCGGAAGCGCATCATCGCGAACCCGAACTGCACGACGATGGCAGCGATGCCGGTGCTCAAGCCGTTGCACGACGAAGCCGGCCTCGTCCGTCTGATCGCGGCGACATATCAGGCCGTCAGTGGTGCTGGTCTCGCAGGCGTCGACGAACTCGACAAGCAGGCGCGTGAGGTCGTCGATCGGGCCCGCGAGTTCACGCACGACGGTGCGGCGGTCGCGTTCCCCGCGACCAACAAATTCGCCAAGCCGATCGCGTTCAACGTGTTGCCGTATGCGGGCAAGTACGTCGACGACGGTTCGTTCGAGACGGACGAGGAGCAGAAGCTGCGCAACGAGAGCCGCAAGATCCTCGCGATCCCGAATCTGCGAGTCAGCGGCACGTGCGTTCGTGTCCCCGTTTTCACGGGCCATTCGCTCAGCATCAACGCGGAGTTCGCCCGGCCGATCACGGTTGCGCGAGCGATCGAGTTGCTCGCCGGCGCTCCCGGAGTTGTGCTCAGCGACGTGCCGACACCGCTCGAGGCGGCGGGCAAGGACCCGTGCTACGTCGGTCGCATTCGTCAGGACACCTCGCTCGACGACGGCAGAGGTCTCGTCCTGTTCGTCAGCAACGACAACCTGCGCAAGGGCGCGGCCCTGAACGCGGTCCAGATCGCCGAGCTCCTCATCTAGACGAGTGTTACGCGCCCACCCGGGTGCGCGGCAAACACTCGTTCACGCGCAGGTGCAGGGGATCGAGCGGCATCTCGGGCAGCCGTCGGCGTAACGCGCTGCGGCTTCAGTGAGGTCGACGCCGACCTGGTTCGCGAGCGACGCGAGCCACGCGAGGACATCGGCGAACTCGTGGACGCGGTCGTCGTGTGACCCTTTGCGTACCGCCTGGGCAAGCTCGCCGACCTCTTCCGCCAGCCACGCAACGGAACTCGGCACACCACGCGCTCGATCGCGCTCGCCGAACGTTGCTTCGATCAGCCTCTGAAATTCCTCGAGCTCCACGCGGCCGACGCTACTGGCGGATCAAGCCAGTGCCCGGGTGCGCCAAATTTCTGGCATTCCCGCAAACGTTTGCGTTAGAGTCGTCATCCGACTGGAGGAACCAATGCCTGGGCCCGGAAACGATCTGATCGATGAGCTCGAAGTAGAGGCGGTGGCGCGCGTTCTGCGGAGCGGATACCTGGGTCGCTATGGTCCGGACGACGATCCGAACTTCGGCGCTGAGGTGTTGACGTTGGAGAAGAACATCACCGAGCTGATCGGTGTTCGTCATGCGCTTGCACTGAACTCCGGAACCAGCGCGATCTGGACGCTGTTGTCGGCGTTGGGAGTCGGGCCGGGGGATGAGGTGATCGTCCCAGGCTTCACGTTCGTCGCGTCGATGTCCGCGATCGTCTACGCCGGGGCAACGCCAGTGCTCGCCGAGGTCGACGACACCTTCAACCTTGATGCCGCAGACGTCGAGGCTCGGATCACCGGCAAGACGAAGGCGATTCTCGCGGTGCACATGTTGGGTGCACCGTGCGACCTCGACCGGTTGTGCGATGTCGCGAATCGTCACGGCATCATGCTGATCGAGGACGCCTGCCAGGGTTTCGGCGGGAGCTACCACGGACGCCGTCTCGGTTCACTCGGGATCGGCGGCGCATTCAGCTTCAACATCTACAAGACGATCACCTGCGGTGACGGCGGGATGCTGGTCACCAGTTCGCCAGAGGTCTACGAGCGCAGCTTCGCGCTCCACGACCAAGGACACCTGCCGCTGCGACGCGGGATCGAAGTGGGGCAGCGTCCGTTCCTCGGCCTGAACCTGCGCATGATCGAACTGTCGGCGGCTGTGCTCAACGCGCAGCTCACGCGACTCGACTGGATCCTTTCGACGATGCGCAGCAACAAAGCCGCGTTGCGCGCCGCGATCGACACGGTTCCGGGCGTTCAGTTCCGCCGTCTCGCAGATCCCGAGGGCGACGTCGCAACGCATCTCGTGGTGTCGCTGACCGACGCGAGGGCGGCGGCCGCAGTCGCAGCCGACCTCGGCACCAAGACGCTCGCGAAGTCGGGTTGGCACGTGTACTCGAACATGGAGCACCTGCGAAGCCGGCGGATCGTCGCGGGGGCGGCGCGCGCGGTGCCCGAGTACGTGGCCGAGCCTGGCTCACTTCCTGCGACGGACGCGTTGCTTGCTCGATCGATCACGCTCGGGGTCGGCGTCGTCGACGCCGGCATCGGGTCGGCGTTCGGGATCAACATCAAGTCGACCCCATCCGACATCGAACGCGTCGCTGAGCAGTTCCGCGCCGCAGTCGAACGTCATGTGCAGTGACGCGGCGATGAGCGCGTGATCCGCGCGTGAGTGCTCGACGGGTCACGCTGCTCGATGTCGCCCAGAAGGCGTCTGTCTCGATAGCGACAGTCAGCCGCGCTCTCAGCGGTGACTCGCAGATCAGTGAAGCGACGCAGTCGCGTGTTCG
>DASWRR010000607.1:0-1884 GCA_036403055.1 Ilumatobacteraceae bacterium
GACGATCAAGCTGCATGTGACGCTGCGCAAGGCCTACGGTTTCGGCTCAATGGTGATGTCGCTGCTGGGGTTCGACAACCAGAGCGCGACGTTCGCCTATCCGGGTGCGACGATGGGAGCGATGAGCGCGGCCGCGCTCAGCCGTGCCTCGCACGCCGCCGAGGACGTCGAGGCCAAGCTCCGCAAGGCGGAGGTGGAGGCGTCCTTCCGGTCGGCGGGCCACCTCGGGTTCGACGACCTGATCCATCCGGAGGAGACTCGCGATGCACTCTTGTCAGCGCTGCAGCGCGCCGTCTACAGCAGGCAGGCCGCGGCGGAACCGGTGAGCCGCACCGTCATCACGCCGTAGCAGAGCGGTAGGCGTCGACGATCGGCTTGAGTTCGTCCGGTGTCGCGCCGTGCATGATCAAGGCGTCCGCGCCGTAGGCGAATTCCTTGCGGATCCGGTCGACGCACTGAGGCGCCGATCCGGTGGCCGAAGGCTCGAGCCACTCATCCGGAATCAGCGTCGCGATGTGTTCGATCTGCTGGGCGGTGGCTTTGTGGTCGATGCCGCCTGGTATCGAGGTGACGACGGAGTCTTCGCGGAACCGTTGCAGCACAGCGGGATCCCAGCTGTTGGTGTCGACCAAAAGGTCGCCGTAGCCCTGCAGGTAGGTGGCCAGCCGCGCGACGGTCTTCTTCAGGCGTAGCTCTTCGGGGAGGTGATCGCCGACCGTCGCGAAACACGACCACACCCGCACGCTGTCAGGATCGCGTCCCGCTTGCTGTGCGGCATCCTTCACGGTGTTGACGCACCGCTGCAGGGTTTCCGGCGTGAAGTAGGTGTGCAGGATGACGTCGTCGAACACACGGCCGCCCAGTTCGAGGGTTTTCGGGCCGAAGGCCACCAGCGCGAGCCTGATGTCCTCCTTGAAGTCCGGATCGAGGAACAGCACCTGGTACTTACCGATCGGCCCGTCGTGGTTGAAGATGACCTCGCCGTTCCAGAGCCGACGCATGACGTGCGCGAAGTCCTCCATCTGGGCGGTCGTCACCGACGGAATGCCGAACGCCGCGTACATCGCCGCCACGCCGCGGCCGAGGCCGAGCGTGAAGCGCCCACCGGACAGTCGGTGCATGGTGGTCGCCCAGGAGGCGGTGATCAACGGGTGGCGGGTGTTGTGATTGGTTGCGGCCGTGGCGATCTGCATGCGATCGGTCACCGCACAGGCCGCGCCGACGAGTGAGGACGCCTCCTTGACGTTCCACCGCTCGGAGATGAACGCCGTACCGAAGCCCATCTCCTCGCCGCGCCGCGCCTCGCCCGGCAACGCCGACGGGCCCTCTCCGCCTGCGCCGGCCAGCAGGTAGTAACCGAGCTCGTCGAGCACGCGTTCTCTCACTCCCACACTCTCTGCTTGTAGCCGCAGTTCCAGACTTCGGTGATCCTGCCTTCCACGACGCGGAAGATCTCCATGCTGCCGACGTCGGTCTTGGTGCCGTCCTTGAGCTCCATCGGCGACTGGTACACGATCGCGACGTGTTCGCCGTCGTCGCCGGTCACGACGAGGTTCAGATCGAACCGGATCGTGCTGAACATCGTCCAGTTGTCGACGATCCGTTGCACCGCCTGTTCGTGGGTCAACGTCGTCGCCTCGCCCACTTCGTGGCGGATCACCGTCTCGCCCATCAACTCATCGGCGAGATCGAAGTCACGCTTGTTCCAGACGACCAAGTTGTACAGCTCCACCACTTCACGAGCGGACCGGGTCACGAGAACACCTCAAGAGCGGCGATATCGTCGATGGTGGCCACCGCCCGATCGGTCAGCGTCAAGCAGAGCGCCCGTGAGCGTTCCGGCAGTGAGTCCCAACCGTTCAGCGTGATCACCGGTAGCACCAT
>DASWRR010000608.1:0-4166 GCA_036403055.1 Ilumatobacteraceae bacterium
ACTTCGACGATGCGCCATCCGACAGCTTCGCAACCGTGCGGCTCGCCCTGACGGGTGCCGCGAAGATGCCGGAGGAGGCGATGCGGCGGTTGCGTGATCGGTTCGGATTGGAGCTCGCCGAAGGCTACGGGCTGACCGAAGCGTCACCTGTCGTGACGAGTTCGGCAGGGTTGCCGCTGAAGGTCGGATCCGTCGGCAAGGTGCTCGACGGCATCACGGTTCGCCTCGTCGACGAGTCAGGTGACGACGTCCTGCAAGGTGACGCCGGCGAGATCTGGGTCAAAGGACCGAACGTCTTCCACGGCTATCTCGACGATCCGGAACAGACGGCGCGCGTCCTGACCGGCGACGGGTGGTTGCGCACGGGTGACATCGCGATCACGGACGACGACGGGTACCTCTACCTCGTCGACCGCGCCAAAGACCTCATCATCGTCAGCGGGTTCAACGTGTATCCCGCCGAAGTGGAAGGTGTGATCGCGCAGCACCCAGCAGTTGCCGAGGTCGGCGTCGTCGGAGTTCCGCATCCGCACACCGGCGAAGCGGTGAAGGCGTGGGTCGTCACCCGCGACGGGATGACGGTCGACGAAGACACGTTGATCGCGTGGTGCACCGAGCGGTTGGCGCGGTACAAGAGCCCTTCGAAGATCTTGTTCGTCGACCAACTTCCGCGCAACGTCAGTGGGAAGCTGCTACGCCGCTCGCTGATGTAGGCGCAGCACTGCTCGACCCCGAGGCGTCGATGCGACGAGAAATCCGGCGAACAGCACCGAGATGCCGATCAACAACGTCACCGAGAACGCCGTGTCCTTGCCGAGGCGACCGGCAACCGTTCCGCTCAACGAGAGAACGATCGTGCCGCCGGCGATCAGCAGGTTGCCGACGACGAGCTGCGCCGGCGACGCGGCGCCGCGACGCACGTTCCCCAAAGCCGGCTCGCGATGACGCATCAGGCGATACGCGCTCCACAGCGCACCGGCGATGATGACCAGCGCCCCGACGCCCGAGCCGACGGCGGCAAACACTCGCGGCGCGACACCGAAGACGTCCTTGCCGGTCGGTAGCTCGTTCCCCGACACGCCGGCGCGAGTCGGCGCGAACAGGACGACACCCACACTCACGCCGCTGAGGAGCACGAGCCACGCACGCACGCGATCCCCCACCGCGCTGCCAGCGAGCAAGTACACCGTGCCGAGCGCCAGCCATGGGACGTTGAGGACCGCACCTGCCAGGTAGAAAATTCGGAAGCTCGCCAGGCTCCATCCCCGCGCCTCGGCCCACCACAGCGCCCCTGCTCCGATGGCGAACAGGCTCAGCGACACCGACCATGCGAGGTCGTGACTGCGCCGCCGCCGCTGCCAACGATCGGTGGTGCTGAGCGCGAAGGCGATCGCAATCAGCGTCGCCGAAGCGGCCAAGGCGGCGTGCATTGATCGGGACCGTAGCGGGCTCGTCTCGCAACGTGCTACGCGAGGCAAAATCTCCGTAAATGTCGGCTTCTCCGGGGTGCTGCTTTGTGAACGTGTGCACGAGTGCCTAACGTTGAGGCCAGGTATGGCTCCGGAACGCACACGCCGACGCATCCCCGATGCCACCGTTGCGCGGCTGCCGGTCTATCTCCGGATCCTCACCGAGCAAGGCGACGAAGGCGTCGACAACATCTCGTCGGAGCGGCTCGCCGAGCTCGGCGGAGTGAACGCGGCGAAGGTTCGCAAGGACCTCAGCTACCTCGGGAGCTACGGGACACGTGGAGTCGGCTACGAGGTCGCGTATCTCGTGTACCAGATCCGCCGCGAGCTCGGCCTGACCCACGACTGGCCCGTCGTCATCGTCGGCGCCGGCAACCTCGGCCAGGCATTGGCGGGATACGGCGGGTTCGGAGAGCGCGGCTTCCCGGTCGCCGGCATCGTCGACATCGACGAGGCGAAGGTGGGCTCTGTACTCAGCGGAGTCCGCGTCCGCCACATCGACGAGCTGCCCCAGATCGTACGGACCAAGCGCGCGAGCATCGGTGTCGTTGCCACACCGGCGAGCGCCGCGCAAGACGCCGCTGACCGCCTCGTGCGTGCCGGCGTGACGAGCATCTTGAACTTCGCTCCCGTCGTACTGGCGGTGCCTCGGGCAATCGAAGTCCGCAAGGTCGACCTCGCCGTCGAACTGCAGATCCTCAGCTATCACGAGCAGCGGCGGGCCGGCGGCGCGATTCACGCAGTCGGTACGACCCGGCCGGCAAGCGCATAGGCGGGCGGCCGTGTCGATCGTCGTCATCGGAGTCAATCACCGAACCGGACCGTTGGAGTTGCTCGAGCGACTTGCGGTACCGCCGGACGCGCACGGGAAGGCGATCACAGGGCTGATCGGTCGGCACAGCATCCGTGAGGTCGTCGTGCTGAGCACGTGCAACCGCACCGAGATCTATGCGGTCGCCGAACGCTTTCACGGCGCCTATGCCGACATCCGCGACTTTCTGTGCGACCTCGCCGGCCTCGGCGCCGACGAACTGCATCCTCATCTGTACAACCAGCACGACGACGCCGCGGTGACGCACCTGTTCGAGGTGGCGGCGGGCCTCGACTCGGCCGTGCTCGGCGAGAGCGAGATCCTCGGTCAGGTCCGCTCGGCATGGCAGCTCGCCCAGGACGAAGGTGGCGCCAAGGCAACCTTGAACCTCCTCTTCCGTCACGCGATCGAGACCGGCAAGCGAGCCCGCACGGAGACATCGATCGGTAGAGGCACGGCGTCAGTCAGTCACGCCGCCGTGGAGATGGCCACCGAGCGACTCGGCACGCTCGTCGGGCGCCGCGTTCTCGTGGTCGGCGCCGGTGAGATGGGCGAAGGTGTTGCAACGGCGCTTGTGCATGCCGGGGCCAACAACATCGTCGTCGTCAACCGAACCGTCCAGCGCGCCGAACAACTCGCGGAGCGCATCGGCGGGCGTGTCGTACCGTTCGTCGACCTTCCGAGCGCGCTGGCGTCGACCGATGTGCTGTTGACGTGTACCGGAGCCGGCGAGACGTTGATCGACCTCGATCTGCTGGGCACCGCCCGCGCCGGGTCCTTGGCCCCGTTGTTGATCGTCGACATCGCGGTGCCACGTGACGTATCGCCCGATGTGATGCAGCTCGACAACGTCACGCTGCTCAACCTCGACGATCTCCGTGATTGGGCCGGTCGGGCGCTCGAAATGCGCGCGGAGGAAGCGCATCACGTGGCCGAGATCGTGGCCGAGGAGGTCGAGCGGTTCGGCGTCGTCTCGACGGCGCGTCAAGCGGCGCCGCTCGTCGCGCAGCTGCGTCAGCAAGCGGAGACGATTCGCCGGTCAGAGGTCGAGCGGTTCTCCGCCCGATTCGCCTCGCTCGACGACGCGCAACGCGCCGCGCTCGAGGCACTCACGAAGGGAATCGTGGCCAAGCTGTTGCACAGCCCTTCGGTGAAGTTGAAGGACGAGGCGGGCACGCCACAAGGTGAACGCAACGCGGCAACTGTTCGAGACCTGTTCGATCTCGGCTGAGCGATGCAGACCGACCGGCCGCTGCGCCTGGCCACACGGGGAAGTGCTCAAGCCAGAACGCAGGCGCAGAACGTCGCCGATGCGTTGATGGCGGCGTGGCCCGAGCGAGCGGTCGAGCTGGTTTTCGTCGAGACGCTCGGCGACCGCACGCAGAGCGACAACGTGCCGCTGCACACGATCGGCGGGCAAGGCGTCTTCGTGAAGGAAGTCCAGGCCGCTGTGCTTCGCGGCGACGCCGACATCGCCGCGCACTCGGCGAAGGACCTGCCGTCCGTCACTGCTGACGGTTTGCACCTCGCCGCCTTCTGCACACGCCGCGACGCGCGCGACGTCTTGATCGGAGCATCGCTCGACTCGCTTCCGAGAAACGCGTCGGTCGCGACCGGTTCGGTCCGACGCCGGGCCCAGCTGGCGACGGTTCGCCCGGATCTCCAGTTCCTCGAACTGCGCGGCAACATCCACACGCGGTTGGAGAAGGTTCCCCCGGGTGGTGCGATCGTGATGGCCGCGGCAGCGCTCGACATCCTCGGCCTGCTCGACAAGGTCACGGCCTACCTCCCGCCGGAAACGTTCGTACCGAGCCCTGGGCAGGGTTGCGTCGCGATCGAGTGTCGCGCTGGTGACGACGAGATGATGACGGTGCTCGCGGCAATCG
>DASWRR010000609.1:0-11301 GCA_036403055.1 Ilumatobacteraceae bacterium
CCCGTGGTCATGGACGCACAGTGCTGTTCGTCAGCCACAACCTGGACGCCGTCAAGCAGTTGTGCCCGAGGAGCATCTGGATGGACAACGGCAGAGTCCGTGCCGACGGTCGCACCGGCGACGTCATCGACGAGTACCTCGAGCAGCACGTTGCGACCGCATCCGCTGGTTCGTGGATCGATCTCGGCGACGCGACGAGGATCGGTACCGGCGAGGTTCGCTTCGAGTACGTCCGGTTCGACGGGCCCGACGACCCTGAGGGAGCGCCGCGGCCAGGTGGTCGGCTCGCGATCGACGTGGTGGCGAACGCGAGTCGGCGCGTCAAGATCGGAAGCCTTGCCATCAGGGTGTCGATCCCGGGCGGTCCGGTTCTCGTCGGCGCTGATCCCGTGATCGACGCGGACATCCCGTTGGAGCTCGACGTCGGAACGCACCGCCTGCGCATCGAGATCGAGTCGCTTGCGTTGGGCCCCGGTAGCTACACCGTGTCGATGTGGCTCGCCCGTGGTGGCAGCGGACGGGCATGGTCGGTGTTCGACTCCATCGAGAACGCGACGCATCTCGAGGTCGAGGCGGACCCGGGAGCGCGCCCGAGCCGCGGCCAAGCAGTCGTCCCGTGCAAGGCGACGCTGATGCAGATCGATTGACGGGCCGACACGCTCAGTCGAGCCGAGCGAACGGTCGGGCGATCACGCCGAGGTAGCGACGCGGAACGGTCGTCACGGCGACGAACCACGCCGCGAACATCGCTCGCCGAGCGAGGGGGACGTCGACACGTCGGGCACTCGAAGACAGTCCGAGCCGCAATAGACGGAACGCGGAATCACTGAGGATCGGATGGTCGCTCGGGTCGATCCGGTAGGACAGCACGCGGTTGGCAACCGACGACACCGAGCGGACATCGTCGGGATCGGGCGGCAATCCGCTGAGGCCGAGACGCTGTGATTCGGCGATGAGCCAACGATGCGTCTCGTGTGTCCGGCGAACGTTGGCGCGCAGCCGCTCGGGTCGTTCGCCATCCGCATAGTGAGCGTTGCCCCCGTGCACCCGGTAGCCGCCTGCCGGACGGTCGAGCAGTTGCACGTTGCCGTGCAGCGGCACGAGGTTCGACAGGTAGTAGTCGGCACACAATCGGAACGGCGCTTCGGGCATCGGCAGCACTGCGTTCAACGCCGTCCGCCGGAACGCGTTCCCGCTCGTTGGTTGCCACACGATGTCGTCGGGGCAGGTCAACAATCGTTGTCTGGCATCGCCTGCGAACGGGACCTTGGGCCGCTCCGGCATCGTGGCACCCGTCGGTCGGCCGTCGGCATCGACGACGTCGAGCACGAACTGAACCCGGACCGTGGACGGGTCGGCAGCGAACGCCGCACCCACGCGCTCCGCTGCGTTGTCGTACAGCACATCGTCGGCATCGAGGAAGATGACGACGTCACCGCTCGACGCGGCGAATCCGCGATTGAACGCAGCGCCCTGACCATCGTTCGGAGTCAAGACAGCGGTGATGTTCGACACGTGTCGTTCGATGACCCTGCGCGAGTCGTCGGTCGAGCCGTCGTCGACGACGATCACCTCGACGTCCGCGTTGCGCTGCGCGAGCGCACTCGAGATCGCTTCGTCGAGGAACTCCGCGTAGTTGTGGTTGGTGATGACGATCGACACTTCGCGGGTCACCGAGAGGTGATGCCCACGTGAGCGTTCACCAAACATTCCGGCAATGTAGCGACATGGCGGGCGGCGCTTGTTTGACTTGTCGCATGGCACGACTGTTCGTTGCGGTGTGGCCGCCGGCGCACGTCGTCGACCGGATCGACGCCCTTGTTCGCGGTTCCGAGGAACCGCTGCGCTTCACCGCGACGGACACGTTGCACATCACGTTGCGGTTCTTCGGTGAGGCCGCGATCGACGACGTCACGCGTGCGCTCGACGACGTCGCGTTCCCGCCTGCACCAGCGCGCCTCGGGCCGACGGTGAGCGTCATGAACGGCCGGATCGTCATCATCCCGGTCGCGGGATTGAGCGCGCTCGCGACGGTGGTGACGCGGTCGACTGCCGGCATCGGCGACGCTGCTCGCGACGACTTCGTCGGACACATCACGCTCGCTCGGCTGCGGCGCGACGCTCCCGTTCCGCGCATCGTCGGCACTCGGTTCGGTGTCGAGTTCGATGTCGACGAGCTGGCACTCGTGAGCAGCCGTCTCACACCCACCGGCGCGATCTACGAGACGATCACCCGGTGGCCCGTCGTCAGCGAGTAGCCGCCATCACAACGTCCGCATCGTCCCGATCAGGTCGGCCATGATGTCGCGGCATCGGTCACCCACGTCGTGGAGCGGCTCGTGCGCGCCCGCTTCCATCCAGCAGTTGTGGGCGGTCTCCATCAAGACGCTGACGACGCCGCTGGCAAGGCTTGCTCTCATCCGGGCTTCGTCGCTGTCGCCCTCGCGCTCGAGTACGAGCTCGGAAGTCGCCTCGGCAAGTCGGCTGCGAAAGTACTCGGTGCCCGGCGGGTGCTGCCCGGGTCGCTTGATCAGTGCCATGCGCTCCCTCGTCCGCGACTCGTCGCCCTCGAACGAGGTCGACAGCACCTTGATGCTCTCGAACAAGCTGATGACCACCGGTTCATCGAGAGGACGGCGGCGAAACTCGTCGCGTACGAGCTGCAGCACCTCGTCGAACTGCGGGTACATCACCGCTTCCTTCGTCGGGAAGTACCGGAAGAACGTGCGTGGAGCGACGTTGGCCCGGTCCGCGATGTCGTTGATCGAGGTCTCGTCGTAGCCCTTCTCGGCAAACAGCTCCCACGCCGCATCCTCGATCGCGCGACGCCACGAATCCTTCTTCCGCTGGCGAAGGCCGTTGCCGTGGTGCTGCGCGGCCTCGCCGGGTGGCGGCGTCACTGTTTCGGTCACGTCGTCCACGATACGCCATCCCAGCAGGCGTGTAGTCAGTTGTGCAACTTGTCACAGTTGACTTTTGGCAGAGGTGACAGTTCAATGGCGAACACTCCCCGAACGAAAGCGAGGCACCGCAATGGACGCAAGCCTGATCGAGTACGACGAGGCCGGTGGCATCCCGCCTGATGTGTTCGCCAGACGTTGGGTGATCCTCGGCGTGCTGTGCACGAGCCTCATGATCATCGTCATCGGCAACACGTCCCTCAACGTCGCGATGCCGCGCATGTCCGAAGCACTCGGGCTCACTAACAGCCAGCAGCAGTGGGTCGTGGACGCATATTCGCTGATCTTCGCGGGGATGCTGTTCACGGCAGGAACGCTCGGTGACCGCTTCGGTCGCAAGGGTTTCATGCAGGCCGGCATCGTCGTGTTCGGCGCCGCGTCCGCCTACGCCACCTTCGTCGCGAGCTCTGCTGCGGAGGTGATCGCCGCGAGAGCGTTCATGGGAATCGGTGGCGCGTTGGTCATGCCGGCGACGCTCAGCATCCTGGTCAACAGCTTTCCCGCTCACGAACGCGCCAAGGCGATCGGCATCTGGTCGGGCATCGCCGGCGGCGGCGGGGCGCTCGGGCTCGTGCTCGGCGGATGGCTCGTCGAGCACTTCTGGTGGGGCTCCGCATTTGCGATCAACGTGCCCGTCACGATCATCGCACTCGTCCTCGGTGCACGCGTCGTGCCGACCAGCAAGGACCGGCACCCGTCGAAGCTCGACCCCGCGGGAGCACTGCTGTCGATGGCCGGCCTCGGCCTCTTCGTCTACGGACTCATCGAAGCACCGAAGTGGGGCTGGGGTTCGACGACGAGCCTCGCGGTGATCGGCGCGGGGATGGCCGTTCTCGGCGCCTTCGCGATGTGGGAACTGCGCAGTACGTCACCGATGATCGACATCCGACTCTTCAAGGATCGCCGGTTCGGCGTGTCGAGCATCGGTATGACGCTCGTGTTCCTGACGATGTTCGGTTTCTTCTTCGTGGTCAGCCAGTTGTTCCAGTTGGTGCTCGGTTACGGGTCGTTGGAGTCAGGGCTTCGCATGTTGCCGATCATGCCGGTCATGGTGATCTTCAGCACCCGCGCCGCCGGGCTCGTTCAGCGTCTCGGGGCGCGGACGGTCGTCACGACCGGGATGATCCTGACCGCTGCCGGCGTGTTCATCTTGAGCTCGCTGAGCGCGTCATCCGGCTACGGCCACGTGCTGTTCGGCATGCTCGTGATGGGATCCGGAATGGGTCTGACGATGACGCCGATGACGGAGCTCATCATGTCGTCGGTCCCCCGCGACAAGGCCGGCGTCGGCTCGGCGATGAACGACACGACGCGCGAGGTCGGAACGACCCTCGGCGTCGCCGTGCTCGGCAGCATCTTGTCGTCCGGCTACACGTCGCATCTGGGCGGCGCTGTGTCGAGCCTGCCGGATGCGGCTCGCCACACGGCCGAAGGCTCGCTCGCCGGTGCGCTCGGCGTCGCCCATCAGATCGGTGGCGCGCAGGGCACTGCAATCATCGACGCGGCGAAGTCGGCGTGGACGCAGGGATTGAAGCTGTCGATGTTGATCGGCGCAATCATCGTCCTCCTGGCCGCCGCGATCTCCGCTCGTTACCTTCCCGGGAAGCTCGCTGTGCCCGACACCGCGATCGATCTCGACGGCTTCGCTGACGAGATCGACAGCAGCCTCGACGGCTTCTCCGTCACAGCCGGCGACTGAACAACTGGCGTCAGCCGGCGTCGAGGCCCGCAGCCTTGATGCCGGCGATGCAGATCTGCTCGTCTTCGTCACCGCTGCCGCCGGAGGCCCCCACCGCTCCCACCACGGCGCCGGACTCGTCCTTGACGAGGACGGCGCCGGTTTGGGGCAGGAAGCGACCGTCCGCGGTGGATGCCAACGACACGAAGAAGTTCGGGTTGGACGCAGCACGCTCGCCGAGCACGCGGCTGGACGCTCCCATCGCGACTGCTGCCCACGCCTTGCCCGTTGCGACATCGACGCGGAACATGCTTGCGCCATCCTGGCGTTGCGCGGATCGCAGATACCCGGAGTCGTCGAGCACGACGACGGCCATCGGTTTGAAGCCGGCGCTCGCCGAGGCCTCGAAGGCAGCTTCGATGATTCTGTTGGCGGTCGAGAGCGTCAGTGGTGTCACCGATTCAGCGTAGATGACGCCCGCTGCGTCAGTCCCGGGGAGACGCGACGAAGACCGGTATCTCGCGCTCGGTCTTTGCCTGATACTCCGCATACGGCGGGTATGCGGCGACCGCGCGCTCCCACCATTCGGCGCGTTCGTCGCCGCTCACTTCGCGGACGTCGAACTCGCGACGAGTCCGCCCGTCCTGGATCTCGATCGGCCCGGCGCTGTCCTTGAGGTTGTAGTACCAGACGGGATGGGCGGGGGCGCCACCCTTCGACGCGACGAGCGCGTAGTGACCATCGTGCTCGACGCGCATCAACGGCACCTTGCGGATCTTCCCGCTCTTCACGCCGAGCGTCGTGACGACGACGACCGGCAGGCCGGTCTCGCGCAGAGTCGTTCCCTCGGTGCCGCCGGAGCTCTCGTACAACTCCACCTGATCGCGTACCCATTGCGCCGGGCTCGGTTCGTATTCTCCCTGGAGTGCCATGCCGCGAGGATATGTGCACGTGCGACACATCTGCTAGCACAGCCAGACGCACTGCCGTCCGAGACGTGAGGAGACAACGATGGTGATCGTCGGAGGAACATTCGAGTTCGATCGAGCACAACGCGACCAGTTCTTGGCGAGTCGCGTCGAGATGATGAAAGCGTCGCGAGCCGAGGCCGGTTGTCTCGAGTACACGTTCTGCGCCGATCCGCTCGACTCGGGTCGCGTCGTGCTGTACGAGCGCTGGGCGGATCAGGCCGCACTCGATGCCCATCTGGTGATTCGTCGAGCGGCACCGCCCATCGAGGGCGAGGTCGCGCCGATCTCGTCGTCGATCGTCATCTACGAGGTCGCCGGCGAACGACGACTCGGCTGACGTCGTCTCAGTTGTTCCGCTCGTCGCCGCCACCGTCGGCACGGCCGGGTCCTGGGCTGCGCCATCCTCCTTGGTGATCCACGATCCGCACCTCGTATCCGGCGGCCGGACCAACCGTGCGAGCGAGTGTGGCCGCGCTGTCCGGATCCTCGAGAAAGGCCGCGACGACCGTGATGGTCTGTCCCGGTGCGCGCGGCTGAGTGACAGCGCGTTCTCCGGCAAACCTTCCGCCTGCAACGATGAACCCGACGGCAATGCCGATGAACGCTCCGAAGACCGCTGTGATGATCGTGACCAGGACGGAACCGCTGAGCGCCAACGCCAGGCCGCCAACGACGAGGGCCCCGCACACGGCTCCGACTGCGACAGCACTCCTCAGTCGACGATCGGGAACATCGACGATGCCGTCTCGATCCTCGTCCTGCGTGGGCACGACCGTGGCGTCGGTCGGGCGAACCTCGACCGCCGCAACTCTTGCCTTCGGCGCTGAGTGCCTGAACGCGCTGAGCAGATCGAGCCCATCTCTGGCCCCGACGACGTAGGACACCACGGTGTGGTCGGTGAGCTCGAGATCCGGCGGGTTCATCGGCGAGGAGGCATCGATGTTGTGCTGCGGAAACTGCTTTGCAACGTAGTCCTGGAGTGTTGCCATGACTCGCCATACCCGTTTGACGTGTGCCACCAATCATCGAATTTCTGCTCCGGACGCCTCGTTTCAGCCCGGAGTCCGGTGGGTAGTCGCCGGTTCACATCTCGTCGGATGAGTGGAGGTCATCACCATGGTCGAAATCGGATACGGGCTCTCGAGCGAAGAACACGGGCCGAAGGAACTGCTGCGGCAGGCACATCTCGCGGAGGACGCCGGCATCAGCTCGGTGTGGATCTCGGACCACTTTCATCCATGGGTCGACGATCAAGGCAACAGCCCATTCGTGTGGAGCATGATCGGCGCAATCGCGGCGTCCACGAACCACACCGTCACCACCGGCGTGACATGTCCGACGATGAGGATCCACCCGGCGATCATCGCCCAGGCGGCGGCGACCTCGATGCTGCTGCTCGACGGCCGATTCGAGCTCGGTGTCGGGTCAGGAGAAAACCTCAACGAGCACATCCTCGGCGACAAGTGGCCGCCCGCGGATCAGCGCATCGAGATGTTGGAGGAGGCGATCGAAGTGATGCGCCTGCTGTGGAAGGGCGAGACGAGCTCGCACTTCGGGAAGTTCTACACCGTCGAGGACGCCCGGATCTACAGCCTTCCGGACACACCGCCGCCGGTTCTCGTCAGTGGATTCGGTCCCAAGTCGACGGCGATGGCCGCTCGGGTGGGAGACGGCTACGTCACGACGTCGGCGGATACGGAGATGGTCAAGAAGTACCGCGACGAGGGTGGCAAGGGCAAAATCCTCGGCGCGCTCAAGTTCTGCTGGGGTCCCGATCGCGACGAGTGTGCCAAGACGGCGCATCGCATGTGGAGAACGAGCGGGCTCTCGGGGCAGCTTTCGCAGGAACTGCGAACTCCGGCGATCTTCGAGCAGGCGACTCAGCTCGTCTCGGTCGAGTCGATGGTCGACGAGATGCCGTGCGGACCCGACATCGGACCGATCGTCGAGGCGGCGAAGGAGTACGCCGACGCTGGCTTCGACCGGCTCTACATCTCGCAGGTCGGCCCGGAGCAGGACGAGTTCTTCCGGTTCTTCACCAAGGAGTTGGCACCTGCGCTCGCCGACGTCGGACTCAGGCCTGGGCGGTCGTAGCCGACCTCTTCAAGAGTCGGACGGTCTTCTTCTCGCTGACAGACAGACGATTCGGACGCTGACCGACGGGCCGCTGCCATCGGCGACTCAGCGTGCCGTCGAGATAGGCCTCGATCACCATCGGATGCACGTAACTCGTCCTGCAGACTGACCGCGTGTTGCCGAGGTGATCGGCCACCTGGTCGATGGCCGCGTTCAGCACCGACGCCGTCGGCTTCTCGTCGCTCTGGCTCGCGACGAACAACGCCTCCGCTGCTCGGACCGTCGCGTTCCACGTTCGAAAGGTCTTCGCTGTGGTACCGGCGCGGGCGTACTGGCCGAGGTACGCGTTGACGTCCGACGAGTCGATCGGACGCACCGTGCCGTCGACCGCCTTGTACTCGAACAGCCGCTGGCCGGGAAGGTGCTGACACGACCGCACGATCGTGGCGAGGCGCCGGTTGTCCACTTCGACATCGAAGTCGTGCGCTGACTTGCCGCGGAACTCGAAGTGGATGGTGCTGCCGCGGACCCGCACGTGCTGATTGCGCAACGTCGTCAAGCCGTAGGACCCATTGCTCCTCGCGTACTCCGCGTTCCCGATCCTCAGGCTCGTGACGTCCAACAGGCGAACCACCGTGGCGACGACGCGATCGTGACTGAGCTCGGGACGCCGGAGATCGCGATCCACTCGTTGTCGTAGCGGGCCCAGCACTCCGGCGAACGGCACGAGGTCGGCGAACTTGTTGGTCGCCCGATCGTCCGTGAACGCGGCGTGGTACCGGTACTGCTTGCGGCCCCGGGCATCGCGGCCGGTTGCCTGCAGGTGGCTGTTGGCATGCGGCGAGATCCACACATTCGTCCACGCCGGCGGGACCGCAAGCTTCCTGATGCGCTCGAGGTCGTCGTCGGACACCTCTCGTCCCGTGCGCTCGTCGATGTACCGGAACCGCTTGGTGCCGTGGCGGCGAATCCCCGGCTCCTGATCGGAGCCGAAGAGAAGTTCGGCCATCTGGTTGGCGACCCCGTTGAGCGTCATGCGAGTGCGTGTACCCACATCGCAGCGTTTGGAACCCGAAGCAGTCGACGCCTCAGAGTTCGTCGTTCAAGGAGCCGGCAGCCGCGACGCGACGACGTGCCCTGCGCCGTCGCGGAACCGTGCGTCGAAGTTGTACGCCTCGGCCTCTAGGGGATTGCGATGGTACGCCGTGACATCGCTGATGTAGCTCGGCAACTGCCCTCCGCCATCGATGTAGCCGCGACCGTACGCGCAGGCGAACTCGGACTCTCCACCGAGCCGGCGAACCTGATCCACGTGGACGATCTCGTGGATCAGTTGCACGAGGTGCAGCGGATCTGTCTCGTCGAGGTCGTCGCGCCAGAAGATCGAGTTCCCGAACGTCATGGCGTAGATCGAGCCGGTCTGGCGGAACCGGTTCGACGGGAGCCGGCAGCTCGATCGAACACGAACGCTTTCCAGATCGAGGTCCGGGAACAACGACCGCAGGCGGGTGATCGTCGACGCGTTCAGAGATCGGCGTGGCCGCAGCACGTTGACGATCTGTGCCGACCGCTTCGCTTCCGTGAAGACCGATCGTCCGAGCATGCACCCGACGGGCGTTGCAGGACGCGGCGAGATGCCGAGCGTGTCGCCAACGGACCGAACGGTCGACCACCAAGACACGAGGAGATCTTGTCACAACGGCAATCCGGCACTGACCGAACGTTCAATCCGCTGCGAGGTAGGCGACGAAATCCGCGAGCACGTCCTGCTCGACGCCGACGACGTTCTCCGGACGAGGGTATGCGCCTGATTCCACGTCGGCCGAGAACTCGCTGAACGCACCAACGCGTTCCTTCTGGAGGCGTTCGTACTCTGTCCGGAAGTCGCGGTACTGCTTGGCGTGACGCGGCGTGTGCGAATCGGTGTACCCGAGGATGTCGCACGCGAAGAGGTACTGCGCGTCGCAGCCGGCGCCCGCGCCCATCGAGAACAGCACCAGCGACGTGCGCTTCGAGATCTCCGCCGCGATCGCCTCCGGCACGACCTCGATCTCTGCGGCGAACGCGCCGGCGTTCTCCAACGCCTTCACGCCTTCGAACACCTGCTTCGCGGTCTCGAGCGTCTTGCCGACGGCTTTGAACCCGCCGGTCCACGTCCGGCGCGACGGGATCAATCCCACATGGCCGACGATCGGAATCCCCTCGGCGGCGAGTCGCTCGATGACCGCCGTGCTGGCCGCGCAGTAGCAGCAGTCCCCGCCGACAGTGCGGGCGTTGTGTGCGGCGCGCAGGTAGTCGTCGGTCGTGTGCAGTTCGCCGTAGACGAGGCCTACCTGCACGAAGCAATCGCCGGCCGCCTCGCGCATTGCGGGGTTCCAGTGCGGCGTATCGATCGACAAGACGTCGATGCCGGCCGCGGCACAGGCGCGCGCCTCGTCGGCACTCTCGACATGGACCATGCTGAGTTGGCGGCGACCTTTGGCTGCTCGAATGTCGGCGACCGTCGGTCGCGTGCGGTTCATCGACGAAGGATCACGACTGCGGTTGGGTGATGTTGACCATCCAGTTCACGCCGAACTTGTCGACGCACATCCCGAACTCGTCGCCCCACATCTGCTTCTCGAGGGGCATCGCCACGGTGCCGCCGTCGGACAGCTTCGCCCAGTGGCCGCGCAGGTCGTCCGCATCGTCGCCACTGAGGCTGACCGCGATGTTGTCGCCGCGGTTCAGCTGCATTCCTGGCGGAGTATCGGACCCCATCAGCCAGAATCCGTTGTCGCCCTCGAGCATGCCGTGCATGATCTTGTCGGCCTCCGGCGTGTCCTTCGCGCCGTACTCGCCGAACGTGTGCAACGACAACGTGCCGCCGAAGACGTCCTTGTAGAACTCCATCGCGTCACGGGCGTTGCCCGCAAAGCTGATGTACGGGTTCAGTCGAGATGTCATCATCTGCTCCTTTTCGGTGTCTGTCCGCGCACAATAGCCAACGCGGTTCGGCGCCAATCAGCGCGAGATCGCGTCACCGGCGGCAGCGAGGATCGCGTCGACGGAAGCACTGACATCAGCGTCCGTGGTCGCGAAGTTGCTCACCGAGATGCGCATGACGGCCTGGCCGCGCCATGTCGAACCGCCCAGCCAGCAGGTCCCGTTCTCTTGGACACGGGCGATCACTGCACGCGTTCGGGTGTCGTGATCCTCGTCGCGGCCCGACGGATCGAGGAAGCGCACCAGCACCTGGTTCAGCACGACGTCGTTCAGGACCACGATTCCCGGCCGCGACGACAGCATCTCGGCGAAGCGTCGCGCGTGCGCACAGCAGCGTTCGACGATGTCTTCGATGCCGTCACGGCCGAGCGCTGCGAGCGCCGCGTACACCGGCACGCCGCGCGCCCGCCGGGAGAACTCGGGGTTCCAGTCGACGGGGTCCCGATCCGTGCCGGGTTCAGCTTGCACGAGATATGCCGCGGTCGCCGTCATCGCCGCGCGATGCGATTGATGGTGGCGGCAGATCACGATGCCACAGTCGTACGGGACGTTGAGCCACTTGTGCGCATCGGTCGACCATGAATCCGCTTGGTCGAGCCCGGCAAGACGTGTCGACGTCCGGCTCGCCGCC
>DASWRR010000610.1:0-1938 GCA_036403055.1 Ilumatobacteraceae bacterium
GAATGACCGAGTCGGTTCGCGGTCGCCTCGACCAGATCGATCATGCCGTCGTCGAACTCGACCGGTTCGAACCTGGCAAGGCTTCGCATCGAGATCGCGCAGCCTTCCTCTTCGGCGTACGCGCGGCTCGCGGCAAACACCTCCGCTTCGGCTTCCTTCAGCGTCGACTCGTCGGTGTTGCGCAAGTCGATGCTGAACACGACCTTCGACGGAACCACGTTGACGAGGTTCGGCGTGACGTCGACCATGCCGACGGTCGCAACCTGCGGCGCGCCGAGGCGCCCGGCAACGTCGCGGACCTCCTGGATGATGCGCGCTGCGACGGCCATCGCGTCGTGCCGCAACTGCATCGGAGTGGTACCGGCGTGCGCCGATTGCCCGGTCACTGTCACTTCCGTCCAGGAGATTCCCTGCACACCGGTCACGACACCGATCGTGACGCCCTCGTCCTCCAACACCGGACCCTGCTCGATGTGCAGCTCGGCGTACGCATGCGGGAAGGCCGCCGCAGGAACGGGCGTCGGTCCGGCGTAACCGATTCGGGTCAGCTCGTCGCCGAGGCGGGCGCCGTTGTCGGCCGCCGTCACGTCGAGCGCCTCCTCGACGGCAAGACCGCCGACGTACACGAGGCTGCCCAGCATGTCCGGAGCGAACCGAGCACCTTCCTCGTCGGTGAAGAACGCCACCTGGATGGGGCGCCGAGTCGTGACGTCGTGCTGCGCGAGTGCCTCCAGGATCTCGAGGCCGGCGAGCACGCCGAGGTTTCCGTCGAAACGCCCACCGGTGCGCACGGTGTCGATGTGCGATCCCATCATCACCGCGCCGGCCGTTGGATCGCTCCCCGCACGGGTCGCAACAACGTTGCCGATCGCGTCGACGTCGACGTGCAAACCGAGGTCGGCCATCCACGAGACGACGAGATCACGACCCTCGCGGTCGGCGTCGGTCAACGCCAAGCGGGCACAGCCGCGCTCGCCGTTGGGACCCAGCACGCTCCCGATCTCGCCGAGGGCCTCGAGGCGCTGCCACAGCCGATGACCGTCGACGCGCAACTCCCGCCATTCGGTCGCGTTCGCGGTCACCGATCAACGCCCGAAGTCGAAGACTGATATCTCGCGCAGCGCGGCGCAGAACGATTGCACCGACCCGGCGAACAGCTCAGCGCCGCGCTCGGCCGTGGCTGCGGTGGGGTCGCCGATCACACCCTCCGGATGGAAGTCGTTGGACAGCCAACCGAAGCTCACTCTTCCACCGAAACGGACGTAGGTGTTGTCGGCGAGCTTGTCGGGGACTCGTCGAGTTGCCTTGGTCATGTCGCACAGATCGGGTGCGAGATGCAGCATCATCGACGTCTCGTCGGTGCCGCCATGGACTCCCATTCCGAGCTCGCTCGCCGGCGATGTGCCACCTTGATCGACCGGCATCCCGGGATGGGCGAGAAACGTCATGAGTCCGTGCTTCAACCGCACTTCGCGATTCGCGACGCTGAGGAGCGAGCTGTTGCCGCCGTGACCGTTCAGGAACACGAGCCGCTGCGCCCGAGTCGTGGCGACGCACCTGGCGATGTCGTCGAGGACCGCGAGCAATGTCGTCGCGGACAGCCACACCGTTCCGGGCGACCAGGCGTGCTCGTTCGACTTGGTGAACTGCAACGTGGGCATCAGCCACACGTCGAGCTCCTCGCCGACCTCGTCGATCGCGGCCTGTGCGACCGCGGTCGCCACGAGGGAATCCGTGCAGAGCGGCAGGTGCGGGCCGTGTTGCTCGATCGCTCCGAGCGGTTGGACGATGATGCTGCGATCGCTCAGCCGTTCGCCGGCCTCCGGGCCGGTGAGGTTGGCGAAGTTGCGGTCGGTCGATGTCACGAGGGCACGTTACCCGCAGCACCCATCGGCCAGAATGACCAGGTGACCGCCCCCGACTACGACGCCATGGTGA
>DASWRR010000611.1:0-8308 GCA_036403055.1 Ilumatobacteraceae bacterium
AACGCCGAGATCAGATACGCGAGTCCGAACGAGAGACCGAGCCCGAGCAACCCCCAGTGGCCGACGAGCACGATCGCGAGCACGATGTTCAACAGGTTCTCGCCGAGGTTGATCACGAACGGCGTGCGGGCGTCCTGATGCGCATAGAAGACGCGCAGCACGAAGAGGTAGACAGAGAAACCGACGAGGCCGAGGGCGAACCCGGCGAGGGCTCGCGAGGTGTTGAGTGCGTTCGCCGCGGTGAACTTCCCGTGTTCGAACGCGGCGCCGACGATCGCTCTTCGCAGGACGAAGAGGCCGAAGCCCGCGGGGAGCGTCACGAGTGCGATCAACCGGATGCCGAGTGACGACCGGTCGAGCACGGTCTGGCGATCGCGACGTTTGATCGCGCTCGAGAGCTCTGGCAGAAAGGTGGTGGCAATCGAGACAGCGAGCAGGCCATGCGGCAGCACGAACCACGTGAACGCCTTCGTGTACGCATCCTCGTTACCGGACCCGCCGCGCAACAGGTTGCGGATGACGACGATCGCGACCTGGTTCGCCGCCACGTAGCCGAGTGCCCACGCCGACAGCGACCGCAAGCTCCTGACGGCCGGATGGCGGAACGACGGGGTGAACCGGAAACGCAGCCGCGCCTGCGCGAGCGCGGGCAGCAGCGCGAACGCCATCACCGCGATCCCGATCGTCGCGCCGAGGCCGAGTGTCCAACGCAACTTGTCGTTGTTGATGACGTCGTCCAGCTGCGGCACTCGATTGCCGACGATCCCTGGCACGAGGAGCAATGAAGCGATGATCGCGACGTTCGACAGCGCCGGCGCCCATGCCGCAGCGAAGAACCGGCGCCGCGCGTTCAGTACCGCTGCGCCGATCGCGTTGAGGCCGTAGAAGAAGATCTGCACGAGGAAGATCCGGGCGAGCAAGGTGCCCGCGGTGTGGTACTGACTCGCGTTCACGTTCCCAGAGGTCAGCAGGGAATACATCCGGAAGATCAGGGGCGCGGCGATCACCGCGATCGCGGTGATCGCGACGAGCACGATGATGCCGACGGAGATGACGGCAGATGTCGCCTCGTCATCCTCGTCGTCGTGGAGCCGGGTGAACAGCGGCACGAGCGTCGCGGACAGCACGCCGCCGAGCAGCAGCTCGTAGATCATGTTCGGTGTTCCGTTGGCCTGGTCGTACGCGTCCGTGACCGGTCCCTGGCTCAAGACGATTCCGAGAACCGCGACTCGCGCCAATCCCGTGATGCGCGAAACCGCAGTGCCCGCCGCGACCGTGACGTTCGACCGCAGCAGGCTGCTCACGGCGATGGGAAGGCCTGCCCTGCGCCGCCCGGACGCTGGTTGATGTCTTCGACTGCGAGTCGCAGTGATTCCAACTGGGTGACGACGTCGTCGACGGCGCTGCCGAGATCGCTCGTGGTGTCCGCCCCGACGCTGACCTCGGCCGCGTGCGCGAGGAGTTCGCCGAGGCGGGTGTAGAGCAGTCGCAACTGGCGGTCGGTGTCGTCGCGCGTCGTCCGGATCCGCTGCGCCGCATCGAGCTGAGCCTGCAGCGACGTGCGCGTCGGCTCGTCGGTGGCGATCTCGAGACGCGCGTTCAACGAGGCGGTGTCGAGCCGCTTCAGCGCGTCGTCCAGTTCGTCGCCGCGTCGGGCGATCAGCCAGCACTCCTCCACGCCGCGCTGTACCTGTCGGGTGATGGATTGCATGTTCGACCGCAGCGGCCCTTCGGCCGTCGCGGCGACGATGTCGCTGTACCGGCGTTGCGCCGCTTGCGCCGCGCTCACGTACCGACGCCACGGCTCGCTCAGCACGAACGAGTCGATCGCGATCGGCCGTTGACGCTGCGGCCTGCGGGCGCGTACGAACGCTCCGATTCCGGCGACTGCTGCCACGCAGATGGCGACGAGTGCTGCCGTCATGACGCGAAGGGTAATCGTTGGTCAGGCGTCAACAGCAGCGATGTCGGACGCGGTGAGCGTCGTCAGCTGCTCGTCGCTCGGATCGGTGAGCGGCGCAACGCGCTGCGCCTGATGCGCGATCGCGGTCTCGAACAGGTTGCGGACGAAGCGGGCGTTGCCGAAGCCGCGCGTTCGCGGTTCGACGCTGACGAAGTAGCGGACCCGGGCGAGAGCGTCGTCGCTGCACGCGTATTGGTTCTTCTCGCCGAGCGCGAGGAAGATCGAGACGAGCTCGTCCTCGGTGTAATCCGGGAACGTGATCGTTCGGGTGAAGCGGCTCTTCAACCCTGGGTTGGCGTCGACGAACTCGGCCATCTCCGCGGTGTAGCCCGCTGCGACGATGGCGAGGTCGTCGCGGTGATCTTCCATGAACTTCACGAGGGTGTCGATTGCTTCCCGACCGAAGTCGTTGTCGCCGCCGCGGGCGAGCGCATACGCCTCGTCAATCAGCAACATGCCACCGAGCGCGGCCTGTAACGCCTCGAGCGTCTTCAACGCGGTCTGACCGACGAACCCGGCAACGAGCTTCGACCGGTCGGTCTCGACCAACTGACCTTTCGAGACGACGCCGACGGCGCGGTAGATCTCGGCGAGCAGACGGGCGACCGTGGTCTTGCCGGTCCCAGGGTTCCCCGTGAACACGAGATGATGGCTCATCTCGATGACGGGCAGCCCGCGCTCCGCACGTATTTGTTGCACTTGCAACATGCTGGTGAGGCGACGCACTTCCGCCTTCACGTTGTCGAGGCCGATCAACGAGTCCAGCTCAGCCATCACGGTGTCGAGGGAACGTGCCGGCGCGACGACTGTCGTGGGGGCGGCGATGGCGGCCGCCGCTTCGGTCGCGTGTGCCGGCTGAGCTTCCGGCGCCTTCGGCTGGTCCGGCTGCCCCGGCCGTGGTACGCCCGCCGAGTCCATCGCCTGCAGCAATCGCGTTCGATACGCATCGATCGCTTGCACTTCGGCCAAGGATGGGACGAGGTCGGTCGCCGCGGTCACATGAGCGAGCCGCATCGCCAACTCGTAGTAGCGATTGCTGCGGCGTGTGTTGTTCCTTCGATCAGCCTTCACCAACAGATCGAACAGAACGCTCGGCTCGGCGAGCCACTCCTCACGATCTTTGAAGAGATCGGTGTCGCGGACATGAAGCGCGCTCGTGATCAATGGCGGATCGAGCAGCGGGCCGATCGAGTCGAGGTACGCGTCGAGCTCGCTGTCGGTGAGACGACCGTCGGCGGCAACGATCGCGGCGACAAGGTTGCTTGCCTCGATGACCGTGTCGCGAGTGTGTGTCGCGGCATCGCGCCCGCTGAGCGCGGCGAGCTCTTGCGAGATGCCGTCGATGAAGTCGTGAACATCTCGCTCCATCGGGCTCGTCATCGGACCGCACGTTACGCCCAACGCCGCCAGTACAGCTCTGGCCGACGTGCCACCACGCCCGACTGGCGTCGTCGAGCATCGCTCGACCCGGAGGAGGTGTGAGTCGGGTGTCGCGCCCGGCGCGGGATGTGACTCACGGCTGGTTGGCTGCGGGTGATCAAAGTCGACTGAGAGTGGGGGCGTTTGCTCCCATCGAGGTGCACCACTGGTACAAATAGTTCAAAAAGATGGGACTCAAAAATGGCGCTTGACCTGGAGTGATGCGCGCGCGACGGCGCAGGATCGTCGATTGGAGCGCTCTACCACTCGCTTCGTATCGATAAGTGGCAATTCGCCGCGCGATGATCGCCCGAGGGAAGGGGCGGTTTTCCCATTCCCACCGGGAACCAAATGAGAGGGAGAACATGAAACGACTGAGGTACGTATCGATGGTCGCGGCGCTGCTGGCAGCGCCGGTCATCGTCGAGGCCGGGCAATCGGTCCAAGCCGCTGGGGGCGGGGGTCCGCTGTCGAGTGCCGGATCTGTCACGCTGTCGAACCTGCACGGGGTTGTCGGGTCGGACGCTCTTCAGAATCCAGAGGTGCACGCGCCCGAGGGTGATGAAGGCGCACCGGACGACCAGCCGCAAGGTGGCGCAGCGCCGCGCGTTCGGGCATCGCAGATCAAGGCCGCCGGCGATGAGCTCAGCCTCACATTCGCCGGGTTGAACCATCGCGACAACCGGCTGGCGAACGGTGGCAATCAGTTCTCCAGCGAGCCGCCGGACCAAGCACTCTGCGTCGGTCCGAACCACGTGCTCGAAGGCGTCAACACGGTGTTGCGGGTGTACGACAAGATGGGCCATCCGGTCACCGACACGTTGTCCTACAACGAATTCTTCGGATACAAGCCGGCCATCAATCGCACGACCGGCGAGTTCGGCGCGTTCCTCACGGACCCGATCTGCCACTTCGACCCCGAGAGCCAGCGATTCTTCATGGCCGTCCTGACACTCGATCAGGATCCGAAGAGCGGTGACTTCACCGGCGCGAACCGTCTCGACATCGCGGTGAGCAACAGCGATGACCCGACCGGAACGTGGACGCGTTACAAGTTGGCCGTGCAGAACGACGGAACTGAGAACACACCGAATCACCATTGCGATGCAGATCCCGCGCCTCCGGCCGACGAGACGCATCCAGCGGCATGCATCGGCGACTTCCCGCATGTCGGCACCGACAACTACGGCGTCTACTTCACGACGAACGAATACTCGTTCTTCGGTGACGGGTCGAACGGCGGAGCCGCCTACACGGGTTCACAGATCTACGCGTTCTCGAAGTCGCAACTCGTCGCCGGCGCAGCGTCGCCGACGATGGTGTCGTTCGAGAGCCCGGAGCTCGGGCCGTTCCGCAGCTTCACGGTGTGGCCGGCGATCGCACCGGCAGGTCAGTCGGAGAACAAGAACGGTGGCACCGAGTTCTTCCTCAGCTCGACGTTGGGCGACGGCTCGGAGACCGGCAACACCGCACCGAGCGAGAACCGCATCGGCGTGTGGGCCATCACCAACACGAGCTCGCTCGACTCCGGTTCACCCGACCTCATGCTCAGCAACCAGCTGATCAAGGCCAGCAAGTACACGTTGCCGCCGCGGGCGACGCAGCCGGACGGCCCGACGCCGTTGCGTGACTGCCTCAACGACCGCACCGACTTCTTCGGACCAGGCGTCACCTGCGCGGCTGGTGTGTTCGGCTTTCAACCTACGCAGCACGAAGTCCTCGACACGTTGGACTCCAGCGATACCCGAATGAACCAGGTCGTCTACAGCCACGGTCGCTTGTACGGCGCCATCGGCACCGGCGTGCAGGTCGGCGGCTCGACGCGAGCCGGCGTGCTGTGGGTCAACGTCGATCCGAAGATCAAGCACGGCATGCTGGCCGACGCCAAGGTGAAGAAGTCGGGCTACGCGGCGGTCAAGGACAACGACTTGACCTACCCAGCGCTCGGCGTGTCGCACGGCAAGGTCGTCATGGCCGTCACCGTCACCGGCATGGATCACTATCCGAGCGCCGGCTACATCATGCTGAACGACGAGAAGCCGTCGGTGCGCATCGCGTCGGAAGGTGTCGGTCCGCATGACGGATTCACCGGCTACGTCGCGTTCGTCGGTGATCCGCCTCGCACCCGCTGGGGCGACTACGGCGCAGTGGCAATGGACGGCGACACGCTGTGGCTCGCCAGCGAGTCCATCGAGCAGGCCTGCACGTTGGACCAGTACATCAACACCGGTGGCAGCTGCGGCGGAACGCGCACCCTGCTCGCGAACTGGGGTACGAGGGTCAGCGCGTTGAACATCCACGGCAACGAAGCCGGCGACGACAACGGTCACGGTGATGACAAAGGTCGTCACTGACCTCGACAGTTAGTTGCAACTGAGACCTGCGGCCCGGCACATGCCGGGCCGCAGCTCTCGTTTTCGGGACAGGTAACCGATTGATCGACCCGCGAGGACGGGCGGTAGGGTGCCAGCCCATGGGTCACCGTTTCGACAGCGTTCAACAGGTTCGCGATGGGCTGAAAGACGTTCACTATCTGGCCGACGAAGGCATCGCCGGCGTCGCGTTCCTCGCTGACCGACTCGGCAAGCCCGTGCTCGTCGAGGGCCCCGCAGGCACCGGTAAGACACAGCTCGCGAAGAGCATCGCCGAGATGACCGGGGCACGGCTGATTCGCTTGCAGTGCTACGAGGGACTCGACGAGTCGAAGGCGCTGTACGAGTGGAACTACAAGAAGCAGTTGCTGCGGATCCAGGCCGATCGCAACAGCGACTCGTGGAGCGAAGTGCACGACGACATCTTCAGTGATGAGTTCTTGCTCACCAGACCGCTGCTCGAAGCGATCACCGCCGAGGATCCGGTGGTGCTGCTGATCGACGAAGTCGACAGGGTCGAGGTCGAGACCGAGGCGCTGCTCCTCGAGATCCTCTCCGACTACCAGGTCAGCATCCCCGAGCTCGGCACGATCATCGCCAAGCAGATCCCGCTCGTCTTCCTCACGTCCAACAACACCCGCGAGCTCAGCGAGGCGTTGAAGCGGCGGTGCTTGTACCTCCACGTCGACTATCCCGACATCGAGCGCGAGAAGGAGATCGTTCTCACCAAGGTTCCCGAGATCAGCGCGAACCTTGCCGATCAGATCGCCCGCATCGTCCGCTCGATCCGGCAACTCGACTTGAAGAAGGCACCGTCCGTCAGCGAGACGATCGACTGGGCACGGACACTGGTGCTCCTGGGAATCGACCACATCGAAGCGCAGCAGGCCAAAGAGACGTTGCACATCCTGTTGAAGTACCAGACCGACATCGCCAAGGCGGCCAAAGAGCTCAGCGTCGACAAGTAAAACGAGTGTTTGCCGCGCGCCCGGGCGCGCGCGAAACCCTCGTCTAGGGCGTGGTGGATTCGACGGCGATCGTCGCCCGGGTTGCGGTGACGACGGGTGCTGGCGAGAATCCCGATCCCGACGACGAGGACGAAGACTCAAACGATCCGTTGGTGCAGGCCCGGACCGCGTCGACCGGCGGATCGTCGAGCACTCCGGTGACGACACCATTGTCGACGGTCACGGCCGGTAGGCACTCGGCAGCCAACTCGTTGACCGATTGTCCGACGACCATGGACGTCAGGACGCCGGCCGGCACGCCGTAGATGTACGGGCCGAGGATCGAGCGAAACAGACTCGACCCGTCACGGATGTCGTGGAGGCCGACCGTTGCAGTCGCGAGCAACGTACCCAAGGGCGACACGTACCACTGGCCACCCGACTCGACCACCGAGACAGACGGAAGTTGCAGCATGCCACCTGCGGCGAAGAGCAGTAGGCCGCCAAGAGGATCGGAGCCGTCGCCACAGGTTCGAAAACCGCCGTCGACCGATGTCGAACCCGCTGGCGGCTCTGAACCGAAGGTCGACGCCGCCGCGCCGGTCACCGTCGTGCAACCATCGGCTCGTTCGATCCGGAATGGTTTCGGACCGCCAGTCGATTGGCCGGCCGACGGGTCGGCGTCACCACCGGAATGGTCGTTGAAGTCGGCGGGGGTCGTGCCGGTCGCGATGAACGTCAGCGGTCGCAGCGTGAGGTGGTCGCCTTCGCCGATCTTCTCGTACGTCAGCCCGCTGACGTCGACCGACCAACCATCGGCACGACCTCGATCGACTGCGGCTTGTGCGCTGGGCATCCAAGACTGTGCCAGCCAAGCGAACGCGTCTTCGCCCGGCGCGAACGTCGCCGTCGCGGATTGCAGATCGAGCGACCCGAGCCGGTCGTAGAAGCCGGTCACTGCCGCCTCGGGAGTGTCGAAGCCCACGGCGGTTCGCTGGACCGGACCGGGGAGTTCCCAGCCGTTGGCGCGTCGTAGGTACTCAGCGATCGTGTACTCGACGCTGACGTACCAACGTCCGTCGTGCTCGACGGTCATCAGCGACGCGGTCGAGTTGGTCAGGGACTTCGACACGCTCTTTCCCGCCGACGAGATGTCGAGCAGGGCGCGCAGCTTGTCGCCGAACGGGAACTTCGCCGGGTCGAAGGACATCCCGATGGTGCCCGCCGTCGCAGTGACCGTCGCCAAGCCGCCCTCCAGGAAGTTGGTGTCGAGCGCGAGATCGTCGACACTGACGTCGACACCTCCAACTTCGGCAAGGTCGAACCGGTTGCCGACCAGATCGACGCGCTTCGCGTCCGACGCCATCGATTCGAACGCCGCGCGCAGCGAGCCGACTTCCTGTGGCACGGTCACGTCGATCATGCCGAGAACGTCTTCGTGATCCATCGCGGACACGAACGACGTCACCGCTTCCTCGGGCGTCGATGCGCCACCGTCGTGACTGGCGCCGATGAACGAATACGTCGTGAACCCACCCGCACCGACGAGCGCGACGACGGCCGCGATGATCCCGCCGCGGCGAACGCGTCCGCCTGGACGGTTGACA
>DASWRR010000612.1:0-3102 GCA_036403055.1 Ilumatobacteraceae bacterium
CCCGAACTGTGGGTTGGCCAACGACTCCGCCAACCTGTTCTGCGAGCAGTGCGGCTACGACTTCACCACCGGGCAGTCGCCCCCTCAGCCGCAGGTCGTCGAACCTCCGTCCGAACCGGCAGCCGCGCTCGAGTCCGACATCAAATGGGTCGTCGTCGTCGAGGTCGATCGGGCATGGTTCGATTTGAAGGGTTCGTTGTCCGATCAACCGTGTCCTTCACCGTCGTCGTCCACCATCGCGCTGACCCAGCGCACGGCACTGATCGGGCGATCGAGCCAGTCGCGGGACATCCATCCGGAAGTTCCGCTCGATGGCGACACCGGCGTGTCGCGCCGTCACGCGCAGTTCGTGCGAGACGGTGACGGACTGGTCGTCGTCGACTTGTCCTCGACCAATGGCACGTACGTGGTCGCGGTGGGCAGCGAACCGAATGACGAAACAGCGGCGATCGAAGCCGGCATTCCGACGGGCCTCAACGACGGCGATCGCGTCTATCTGGGTGCGTGGAGCCGCCTCACCGTTCGAGTCGGCTAGCGCTGCCGCAGATGTTTCTTCGCCACGCGTATCACGAGCGTGCGCTGAAGGGTCTCCTCGGTGTGCGCTGACCCACCAGTCGGCGCACGCGGCGAACCTGACTCGCCGTACCCCCCAAATCTCTTGGGGGCAGGGTGCCGGGAGGGTCCTCTGCCCCCAAGTGAGAGCCTCGTGAATCGTCAGTGACGATTCAGCCCCCACCATTGCGTTTCGTCACGGACGATTCACGAGGGCTCGGTCGTCAGCGGCGTTCCACACCGGGCAGCACGCAGAGCATCTCGTAGAGGAGGTTCGCGGCGACGAGCGAGGTCATGCCGGAGACGTCGTAGATCGGCGCGACTTCGACGACGTCGCACCCGACGACCGCGAGGCCGCGACACCCGCGGATGATCTCCATTCCCTGCCAGATGGTGAGCCCGCCGATCTCCGGTGTGCCGGTGCCCGGCGCGAACGAAGGGTCGAGACCGTCGATGTCGAAGCTCAGGTACACAGGACCGTCGCCGATCTGACTGCGCACCTCCGCCATCAGCGGATCGAGGCTTCGATGCCAGCACTCCTCGACCTGCACCACGCGGAACCCCTGTTCGCGCGACCAGTCGAAATCGTCTGCTTGATAGCCGGTGCCGCGCACCCCGATCTGCGCAACCCGGCTGCAATCGAGCAACCCCTCCTCGACCGCGCGACGGAACGGGGTTCCGTGCGCGATCGGTTCACCGAACATCGAGTCGTTGATGTCGGTGTGCGCGTCGACGTGCACGAGGCCGACGGGCCCATGCCGCTTGGCCATCGCTCGCAGGATCGGGAGGACGATCGTGTGATCGCCGCCCATCGTCGCTGTCACGAGGCCGTGATCGAGCAGTCCGTCGTAGTAGGTCTGTATGCGCGAGACCGAGTCGGCAAGGTTGTACGGGTTGGTGGCGACGTCACCGACATCGTCGATCCGCAGACTGTCGAACGGCGCAGCACGCGTCGCCATGTTGTAGGGCCGCAGCAACACGGATTCGTTGCGGATGCCACGTGGTCCGAATCGCGCCCCCGGACGGTTCGAGGTACCGATGTCGAACGGCACACCCACGACGGCGGCGTCGAGTTGGTCGGGCGCGGTGGTACCGGGTAGCCGCATGAACGTGGCGATCCCGCCGAATCGCGGCATCTCGTTGCCGCCGAGAGGTTGCGGGAACGCGTGTGTCGTCATCCGCGAACGCTATCGCTCGCTGGTGGTAGCGGCCGCTGCGTAGTTCGTTCGACTCATTGCAGCGTTTCGCGTATCAACTCGATCAACTCGCTGCTCTACTAGGGGCCAGGCCAAAGTGGACGGTGGTCGGCAAGGAACTGAAGCAGCGTTGCTTCACATCGATCCACCACCTTGGGGGACTGAACGGGACGGTCCGTTCCCCAAGGTGGTGAATACGACGCCGGTCCGAGCAGGCAACGGCTTCGTCGTGCCGACTGCGCCTCCAGGTTCTACGATGACGGCCATGACGAGCAACACCTCCGGGCCGGCAGCGGCAGTGCAGTTCACGCGCATGGCCGACGGCACCCGCGACGAGTATCAGTACCTTCGCGGTCTCGAGCACCAGTACATCTCCCATCTTCCCGAGCGGCTCATCGAAGCCCTTCGTCGATTGGACGACGGTCTCGAGGGATATCAGATCAGCCGCTATCAGCACTCGCTGCAGACCGCGACGAGGGCGATGCGCGATGGCGCCGACACCGAGATGATCGTCGCCGCCTTGCTGCACGACATCGGCGACGACCTCGCACCGGACAACCACTCGCAGGTCGCCGCATCGATCATCCGTCCATATGTTCGCCCAGAGGTGACATGGGTCGTCAACATGCACGGAATGTTCCAGTACAAGTACTACGGGCACCACATCGACGTCGACCCCGACCAGCGCGAGGCATATCGCGACCATCGGTGGTTCGACAGCTGCGCGAACTTCTGCGAGCGATGGGATCAGGAATCGTTCGATCCGGACTACCCGACGGAGCCGATCGAGACGTTCGAGCCGATGCTGCGTGAGATCTTCAGTCGCACGCCGTTCGATCCGTCCATCGTCGACGACATCGAAGCGCCGCAGCCCGCCGCCACTGCGTCCTGACCAGATCGTCAGGGGACGATGCGCCGGACCGCGGCAAGCAGTCCCTTTGCCGGAATCGGAGCGAGGCGCACGACGTCGCCCGGCGCGGGCGCGTGGATCCAGTGCGTCGCATCGACGGCAATCCCGACGTGACTGATCTCAGCACTTCCGTGCGTCGCCATGAAGATGAGGTCGCCCGGCTGGATCGGCGCGTTCCAGAAGTCGACGGCCGTTCCGTACTTCGCTTGCGATGCCGAGTGGTGAATCATCTCGATGCCGATCTGGGCGTACGCCGCCTTGACCAGGCCTGAGCAGTCGTACGTTGCCGGGCCTGCTGTGAAGAATCGATAGGGCTTGCCGAGTTGGGCGTAGGCAAACGCGACGACCACGCCGGCCGGACCGCCTGCCGATTGGACGGACGACGCCGCCGAGCCGCTGCCGGCCGGCGGGACTGCGCCACCAGGTAGGGCCAACGTTGCGCCA
>DASWRR010000613.1:0-3941 GCA_036403055.1 Ilumatobacteraceae bacterium
AACCTCGACATCATGACCGCAGCGGCCGCCGCAACCGGCGAGCGCATCGCAAAGCACATGGCAGGAGGACTCTGATGCCGTACTCCGACTCACTCGACGTCCGTATGACGGACACCTGCTTGCGCGACGGCTCGCACGCCAAGAACCACCAGTTCACCGAGCAGCAGGTGCGCGACATCGTCGCCGCGCTCGACGCTGCGGGCATGCCGGTGATCGAGGTCACCCACGGCGACGGCCTCGGCGGATCGTCGTTCAACTACGGGTTCTCGTTGACCGACGAGCGGCTGCTGATGAAGGCAGCCGTCGAGACCGCCAAGCAGGCGAAGATCGCCGCGTTGATGGTGCCCGGCATCGGCACGCTCGACGACATCCGCTTCATCCAAGACATCGGACTGTCGATCGTGCGCGTGGCCACCCATTGCACCGAGGCCGACGTCTCGATCCAACACTTCGGGCTGGCCCGGTCGTTGGGACTGGAGACCGTTGGTTTCTTGATGATGGCGCACGGCCAGGCGCCGGAAGTCATCGCCAAGCAAGCTCGGATCATGGCCGATGCCGGGTGCCAGTGCGTCTACGTCGTGGACTCGGCCGGCGCGATGATCCTCGAAGATGCGCAGTACCGCGTCGAAGCCGTTGTGGCCGAGCTCGGCAGCGACGCGCAAGTCGGTTTTCACGGTCACGACAACCTGGGGATCGCGGTCGCGAACTCCGTCATCGCGGTGCGCGCCGGCGCGGTACAGATCGACGGATCCGTACGAGGTTTCGGCGCGGGCGCCGGGAACACACGCAACGAGGTCTTCGCTGCCGTCGCCGACCGTTTGGGCATCACGACCGGGATCGACGTGCTGGCACTGATGAACGCGGCCGAGGAGGTCGTCCGCCCGGTGATGGACAGCGAATGCATCATCGATCGTCTTGCGCTCGTGATGGGCTACGCAGGGGTCTACTCCAGCTTCCTGAAGCACGCGTTCCGCGCTGCGGAGCAGTACGGCGTCAGTGGCGCGGACGTCCTGATGAAGTGCGGCGAGCAGAAGCTCGTCGGCGGTCAGGAAGACCAGATCATCTTCATCGCCGCCGACCTCGCCGCCGCACACGTCGCTGTGTAGCGGACGCCGCTTCGCTCAGGTCTGCCGGTCGCGCATTCGTTGGAGGGTAAGCGTCTTGCGCGCGTCCTGGGCGATGCGCTCGCAGTAGCGAATCCGGTCGACGAGGCGGCCGAGGTGTACGGCGGTCTCGGACATGGGACGCGGGATCGCGTCGTCGTCGAGTTGCGACAGGACCTGCCCGAAGCCGGCGTCGCGTAACTCCGCAATCAATGGTGAGATGAGCTCGTTGTCGCTGTGGTACGTCGCCAGATCGCCGATGTGGGCGACTGCCTCACGCCAATGGGCGCGCGCTCGATCGAGGTTCTCGTCGAGGTACTGCACGGCAAAACCGGCACTGAGCTCGGAGCGGCTGCGTGCAAACGCGAAGAAGATGTTCCGCCACCACGGGCGACGGTACGAGCGAGCAACATCGGTGACGGGCAGCAGACTCGTCGTCTCGCGCATCTCGTCGAGCGCGTAGACCACCAGCGTGAGTGCGTCTGGAGCGGTGCCGCTCGTCAACGATCCCACTGTCCGATCGCCAAGACGGGCACCTCGTAGCACCACGCCTGGCGCGTCAGGCCGATCGACGAGTCGCCTTCCCACGGGTACTTCGCACCCATCACGTCGCCGACTCGCCGTCGTTCGTCCGGATCGGTCACGTCGCGAGCCACCCCATCGTGCGTCTCGCCGGCGAGATGAACGGTGACGTGCGAATCGGCAAGTGCATTGCGGTACCAATCTGCCGAGCGACCGTTTCCGGAGATGAGATACATGGTGTCGTCGATGACCCCGAACCAGATCTCGATCGTGTGCGGTTTCCCGCTGCGACGACCGATCGTCGTGACGTCACAGCAATCGTCGGCGGCGTGCTCCGTGAGCCAACTGTTGCCGAGCACCATCGCTGTCAACTCCCGGGGCGGTACGTGCCGAAGACAGAGCGAAGTGCGTCGCTCACCTCGCCGAGGGTCGCGTGTGCACGCAGCGCTTCCTTCATCGAGTACAGCACGTTGTCCGTGCCGCGCGCTGCTGCACGGACGTCGTCGAGCCGCGCTTGCAGGGCATGCGCATCACGCGCTGCTTTGAACTCGGCGAGACCGGCCTTCTGGCCGCGCTCCAACTCCGGATCGGCGCCAGCGATCACCGGGTCACCATCTCGCGCCACCTCGAACTTGTTGAGTCCGACGATCACTCGCTCACCGTCGTCGATCGACTTCGAGTACTCGTACGCGGCCTGGTCGATCTCTCCTTGTTGGAAGCCGGCCTCGATGCCCGCGACCGCTCCGCCGATCTCGTCGATGCGGTTGATGTACTCCCACGCCAAACGCTCGACCTCGTCCGTCAGCGACTCGACGAAGTACGAACCGGCGAGCGGATCCGGCGTGTCGACGATCCCACTCTCGTAGCCGATGATCTGCTGCGTTCGCAGCGCGATCTGCGCGGCCTCCTGTGACGGCAGGCTGAGCGCCTCGTCGAACCCGTTCGTGTGCAGGCTCTGCGTACCGCCCATGACAGCCGCCATCGACTGGACCGCGACACGAACGACGTTGTTCTCCGGCTGTTGCGCTGTCAGGGTCGAGCCGCCGGTCTGCGCGTGGAAGCGCAACAACTTGCTCGATTCCTTCTTCGCACCGAATCGCTCGCTCATCAGCTTGTGCCAGATGCGACGAGCGGCTCTGAACTTGGCGACCTCCTCGAAGAAGTTGTTGTGCGCGTTCCAGAAGAAGCTCAGGCGAGGCGCGAACGCGTCGACGTCCATCCCCGCTGCGAGCGCCGCTTCGACGTACGCGATCCCATTCGCGATCGTGAAGGCGATCTCCTGCACCGCCGTGCTGCCCGCTTCGCGGATGTGGTACCCCGAGATCGAGATCGTGTTCCACTTCGGCACGTTGGCGGCGCAGTACTGGAAGCAGTCGGTGATGATCCGCATGCTGGGCCGCGGCGGGTAGACGTACGTGCCGCGCGCGATGTACTCCTTCAAGATGTCGTTCTGAATGGTGCCGCTGATCGCCGAGGCGGGAACTCCTTGTTCCTCGGCGACCAACTCGTACAGCAACAACAGGATCGCTGCGGTCGAGTTGATCGTCATGCTCATCGACGCGGTGTCGAGTGGGATGTCGGCGAGCAGCATCCTCATGTCCGCGATCGTGTCGATCGCGACGCCGACCTTGCCGACTTCTCCCTCGGCCCGCGGATGGTCGCTGTCGTACCCCATCTGCGTCGGCAGGTCGAACGCGCACGAGAGACCCGTCTGACCCGCGTTGAGGAGGAACTTGAAGCGCGCGTTCGTCGAAGCCGCCGTCCCGAAGCCGGCGTACTGGCGCATCGTCCACAACTTCGACCTGTACATCGTCGGGTAGATCCCGCGGGTGTACGGAGGGCGACCGGGCTCACCGAGACGTTCCGCCGCGTCCCACGCGGCGAGATCATCGGGGCCGTACAGCGGCTTGATCTCGATGCCGGAATCCGTGCGCCTCTGCTCGCTCATCACCCGCGAGGCTACGCCCGACGGGCATCGCCGCTCTAGTGCGCGGCGACGATCGCGACTTCCATCTTCCATGCCGGCCTCGCCAACGCCGGGACCGTGACGAGCGTGCTGGCCGCGCGGTAGCCGCCCATCGCCTGGTCCCGGGCCGCCATCACCACTGCGAGGTCGGCCATGAAGTCCACGACGACGTACGTGGTGATGCTGACGACGTCGGTGATCGCCATCTTTGCCTCGGCCAGGATCGCGGCGATGTTGGACCAGATGACGGCGGCCTGGTCGCTGACGTCGTCGGGAATGGAGCCGTCAGCGCGCGAGGCGACGACCCCACTGACGTGCAACAACTGTCCGGCGTGCTCGCTCAGCACTGC
>DASWRR010000614.1:0-2154 GCA_036403055.1 Ilumatobacteraceae bacterium
CGACCGCAACGATCAGTGGCAGGCCGAGGAGTAGCCCTCGCAGCGTCCACGTGACGGCTTCGATGCGCCAGTCGAGTTCCTGGGCGATCACGTCCTGACCACCTCCGACGAACAGGACGAGGTAGAAGGCGAGGACGGCGCAACCGAACGCCGTGCGCACGGGATGGTCGCGCGGCCGTTGCAGGAGGTGATGCTCGAGACGATCGCGCGTCAGCCGCTTGTCGATCCACGGCCACAGGAACAGCGCGAGGAAGGTCGCGGCCGGCAGGACGACGGCGGGGAGCAGCAACTCCGGTACCCGAAATCCGAACACCCTCCACGAGAAGGCCGGTGCCAAGCGCAGCGCGCCCTCGATCCAACCCATGTACCAGTCCGGCTGCGCCGCGGTCGACACCGCCGATGGGTCGTATGGCCCGAACAACCAGATCGGGTTGATCTGGAAGAGCGCGCCGAGCAGGAACAGCGCACCGGCGACCAGGAGCAGGAGGCCGACGGAGCGCACCATGTACGTCGGCCACAGCCGCGAACCGACGACGTTGCCGTCGCGACGGCCACGGCCGGCGAACTGCGTGTGCTTCTGGCGCCACACGATCGCGAGGTGGACCGTGACGAGACCGATGAGGAGCCCGGGGACGAGCAGCACATGTGTGACGAACAGCCGCGTCGAGATCTCCTTGCCGGGAAACGCGCCGCCGAACATCAAGTACGCGAGCCACTGCCCGATCAACGGGATGGACACCACGATCGAGTGGGCGATGCGCAGCCCCGTGCCCGACAAGAGATCGTCGGGGAGCGAGTAGCCGGTGAAGCCGTTGAAGATCGCGAGGATGAGCATCGTCAACCCGACGAACCAGTTGATCTCGCGGGGGCGGCGGTACGCACCGGTGAAGTACACGCGGCACAGGTGCATGAGGATCGCGAAGATGAAGATCAACGCCGCCCAGTGATGGACCTGGCGGATCAACAGCCCTGTTCGGACGTCGAACGAGAGCCGTACGGTCGACTCGAACGCCTCCGACATGTGCACGCCGATCATCGGCGCGTAGCGCCCCGTGTAGACGACGTCGTGCGTCCCCGGGTGGAACAGGATCGCAAGGTAGGTACCGGTCGCGACCAAGACGACGAAGCAGTACAACGCGACCTCGCCGAGCATGAACGACCAGTGGTCGGGGAAGACCTTGTTGAGCGTCTTGCGCGTGAAGCTCGTGCCACCCAATCGGCGATTCGCCCATTCGACGACGCGCCGCATCATGCTTCGACCTGCTCACTGAGGAGCCATGTGGCGAACAGCAGCACGGCCCCGACGGTTGCCGCTGCGCCGCCGTACGCCCACATGTACACACCGGCAAGTTGCTGATCGCCCAACGTGTACGTGCTGTACCAAGAGTTCGGTGCCGATGCGAGCCCGACACCGAACGCCATCGGCGGAAGTCCGATCAAGAACAGCGCGATCAATCCGGCGCCGCGCACCGCTCCAACACTGTGCAGCAACTCCGACCACAACACGATCGAGGTCAGCAACAACGTCAGGTGCTCGAGACCGTGCAGCACGTCGTTTCGCGCAGCCGTCTCGTAGACGCTGGGGATGTGCCAGCTGAGCAGCACGACGACCTGCAACAGGGCAGCCGTTGCGATGCGCGACACCGACGGTGCGGTCGCTGGGTTGAGACCGACGGCAGACCGGGCGATTCGATCGGGACGTCCGGCGGCGAGCAGTGGCGCGGCGACCGAGATGATCAGCAGGTGCTGGACCATGTGCGGTGCGAAACCGCGATGCGCACGGGCGTCGAGCGGTCCGGTGAGCGCCGCCGCGAGCACTCCGATGCCGGCGAAGAATGACCATTGGATGCGCAGCGGCACGGCGCCGGCGTCGTGGCGACGCGCCACGATCACCAAGCCGGCGTATACCGCCGCGGCCCCGACGAGGCCGACCGGCACCTCGATCTCATGCATGGACGTGGATCCAGATGATGATCGCTTCTTCCCCGGCGATGAGGAGGAAGTTGAAGCCGGCCGCGTACAGACCGATCCATCCCATGAACGCCGTGCGGCCGGGCGCCGAACCGGAACGTTGACCTCCCTCGACGCCGTCGCCCGCTTTGGCGAGGCGGTACGCAACCGCCATCCCGGCGAGAGCGACGCCGCCGAGCACGA
>DASWRR010000615.1:0-16297 GCA_036403055.1 Ilumatobacteraceae bacterium
ACCTGTCGTGAGCAGTTTCGCGGTCTGCTCCTGACCCGTCACCCTCAACAACTGGATTCCGCCGGCGAGCAGGATGACGAGACCACATGCGATCGCCAGCAACAGCAGGGTCCTGGTGCGCATGGACTTGCCAGGCTATGGCGGTGGGCGGCGTTGCTGACTATGCGTCAGGCAGCAACGCAGGCGAAGACGCGGCCGGTGTAGTCGTCGTCGCTGACGTTGTACCAGTTCTTGCCCTCGAGGCACTCGGGTCGGTACAGCTCGTAGGGCAGGTCGACCGCAGACACCGTCCCATCGGCCACGTGCTTCTGGAAACACGGCGCCGCTGCCGTTGCCATCGCGGTGAAGTCGGCGTCGCTCATCGTGTACACGTCGGCCGACCAGTACGCCTCGCCGACGCCGCATTCGGGGAACCGGAAGTACGGCGCAACGAACGCCGGGTCGATCGAGCCGTCGGCGAGACCGGCGCGAAGGCAGTCGGTGTAGGCGGTGTAGTCCGTCGCGTCGAAGCACGTGTCGAACCCACTGCTGTCGCCGGTTCCGATGGTGTCGCTCGTGTCGCTCGTGTCGCCCGTGTCACCGATGCTCGTGTTGCTGGCGCTGTCATCCGCTGGAACGGTCGTCGCGCTGTCGTCGGGGATCGAGGACGAGCTGTCACCGGTGACATCGCCGTTGAAGATCCCACCGACGCTCTCTCCGCCGAGCAACCCTCCGTCCGTCGACAGCGACGCGACAACCTTCTTGATGCCGTCGATGATCGCGGTCAGCTCGTTCTTGTCGAGCGCAGTGAGCTCGGCCAGCAGGATGTCGAGCGAGGTACCGATCGGGCTGACGTACCACTTCCCGCCGACGTTCTGCACGGTGATGCCGATCGGCTTCATGTCGGAGAAGGCGTCCTGGATCGTCTTGACGAGTGACTTGACGTCCTCGTTCTTGTCGAGGCCGAGCACACCGAAGGCATCGTTGAGGGTGCCGGCAACCTTGCACGAGTCGATGGTCGTGTCGTTGGACGTGATGACCATGCAACCGTCGTGATCATCGACGGTGACATCGGTGCCCTGCCCCGAAGCGGTCATCTTGAATCCGTCGACCGCGACAGACCGGCGATCGCCGTCGCCATTGACGGTCAACTTCACGTCGGAGAACGCGATCTTCGCGTCGAGGCCGTCGAGCGTCGACTGTGCGGCGTCGACGAACATCGGCGAGTATCGCTGCAATGCCTCGGCTTCGTTCGGGTTGAGCGTGGCGATCAACGCGCTGACGTCGAGGTCGTGGACGGCATCGAACACCGCCTGCACGGCGCCGTCGGGCGTATCCGCGCCATGCGCAACGATGCCGGTGGTCGGGATGTCGCCGACGCCCGCGCGTGCGTTCTCGGCGATCGAGTAGAACGCGCTGAGGTACCAGCGGCCGTCGCGCTTGACGGTGGCGAGCTTCCAGTCGACGTCGGAAGTCTGCGCGTCGCTGTGCAGGTCGGGACGATGGCCACCGAACGCCTCGTCGATCAGCAGGTCGCCGATCGGAACCGTGGCACCGTCGACGGACGCTGTGCCGGTCGCACGAATTCGGATGTCCGAGATGTCGTCGACGTTCGTGTTCGTCGTCTCGACGTCGACACCTTCGAAGGCGATGTCGAGACCACCGACCTTCGACAGGCTCGCGCCCTTGTCGGCGATCCCGAGCCGCTTGAGGTTGTCGACGATGTCGATCAGCGGCTGACGCATCGTGTCTCGTTCACCGGGCAACAACAGGTCGACGACGCCGAGCGCGTCTTCCGCAGCGAGGGAGTCCATCAGGCGCGTGCCCACTTCGGTGGGGCTGCCGGCGCCACCGTGGGCGCCCGCGACGATCTTCGTCACAGCGAAACCGCCGGCACCGAGGAGTGCAACGACGGCGATCAAGCCGCCGGCCATCTTGCCCTTGCTCCGCTTTCCGGTGGTGTCTGCTGGTACCACGCTCGCCATCGCGTCGGTGTCGGCGGCGGGGAACGGCGCGGGTGTGTAGGCCGGAGGCGGCAGCATGGGCGGCGGGTTCGGTGGCAGAGCCTCCGGTCGCGGTGGGTCGAAGGAGATGCCGTCGCCGTCTGTGTCCACTGAACTGCCTTTCGCCGCAATTGCCTGGTAACCGTATCGGCTCGAAAGATCGCCGACGTGAGCACTTGAACGGCAACGCGGTCGACGCGCGTACCCTGTGCCGATGCGCATCCTCATGTCCGGCGCAAGTGGGCTGATCGGTTCGGCACTGGCCACTCGCTTGACCGCCGATGGCCATTCCGTCGCTCGACTCGTGCGACGTGACCCCCACGCGAACGAGTTCCGTTGGGACCCGTCGACCGGCTCGATCGACCGCGCCGCGTTCGATTCGTGCGATGCCGTCATCAACCTTTCAGGCGCCGGCATTGGCGACAAGCGCTGGACGGACGAGTACAAGCGCGTCCTCGTTGCCAGCCGTGTGCAATCGACCGAGCTGCTCTCGACCACGATGGCCGCGCTCGATCACACGCCGTCGGTGTTCCTGTCGGGATCCGCGATCGGGTGGTACGGCGATCGCGGCGACGAGCGACTCGACGAACAGTCGGCCGCGGGCGACGGGTTCCTCAGCGATCTGTGTCGCGAATGGGAGGCCGCGACGGGCCCTGCGGAAAAGGCGGGGATCCGCACCGTCCATCTACGGACCGGGATCGTGCTCGCGAAGCAGGGTGGTGCACTGAAGAAGCAACTGCCGTTGTTCAAGCTCGGTGTCGGCGGGCGGTTCGGCAACGGCCATCAGTGGCAGAGCTGGATCACGATCGACGACGAGGTCGGCGCGATCGCTCATCTGCTGGCGACCGAGGCGAGTGGCGCTGTCAACCTGACTGCGCCGAACCCGGTGACGAACAGCGAGTTCACATCGACGCTCGCGAAGGCCGTGCACCGACCGGCGTTCGTGCCGGTCCCGGCGTTCGCGCCGAAGTTGCTGCTCGGCGGCGAACTCGTCGACACACTGCTGCTCGGTGGGCAGCGGGTCGTGCCGACGGCATTGCAACGCAGCGGCTACGACTTCCAACACGCAACGCTCGACGCTGCGTTGCGTCACGTGTTGGATCGCCCGTAGGGCTGCTACTGATCGGCAGTGTCGACGGCTGACCAGCGAGCAAGCTCGGCGTCGAGATCGAGCCGTTCGGTGCTCGGACCGGTCGGCCAACTCTCCTTCGGCACCGCCCACATCACCTCGAACTCGATCCCGTCGGGGTCGTGCGCATACAGGCTCTTGCTCACTCCGTGATCACTCTCGCCGACGAGCGCACCAGCCGCGAGCAGCTTCGTGCGCAGCGCGGCGAGATCCTCGATCGTGTTGACCTGCCAGGCCAGGTGGTACAGACCTGGCGAGTGGGCCGGCGGCTGAGGCCGCTGGCCGACGGTGAACAGCCCGAGGTCATGGTCGTTCGTCGAGCCGTCGGCGCGGAGGAACACCGCTTGTGTGCCCATCGTCGTGACCGCTTCGAATCCGAGGACCTTCGTGTAGAACTCGGCGGAGGTGGGTGCATCGCGCACCCACAGCACCGCGTGATTCAGTCGTCGGATCATCAGGCCTTGACTGCTTCGATCTCGAATTCGAGCTTGACCTTGTCGCCGACGAGTACGCCGCCCGTCTCCAGCGCGACGTTCCACTCGAGTCCCCAATCCTTGCGGCTGACGTCGGTCTCGGCACTGAAGCCGGCTCGCGTACCGCCCCACGGGTCCTTGCTCACGCCGATGAACTCGAGGTCGAAATCGACAGGCCGCGTCGTGCCGTTGACGGTGAGGTCCGTGTGCATCAGGTACTTGTCGCGGCCCTTCTCCTCGAGGCCCGTGCTGACGAGCGTCATCGTCGGGTTCTTCTCGAGATCGAAGAAGTCGGCCGACCGGAGGTGCGCATCACGCGACTCGTCGTTGGTCGTGAGCGAATCGATGTCGACCGATGCCTCGACCTTGGACTGCAGAGGATTCTCGGCGATGGTCAACGTCCCGGTGAACTTCGTGAAGTGACCGCGGACTTTGCTGACCATGAGGTGGCGGGCGACGAACGCGACCGTCGAGTGGCTGGGGTCGACGTTCCATACGCCAGGGGTGAGGTCTTCGATGGATGACATGCTGCAACTCCTTGTTGTCTGCTGGTGGATCTTTCGAACATGCGGCGAGGCAGATTACTTGCGGCCACAACGATCGTAGCAACAATTGCTTGCGGGCGCAACCTTCTTGCGACGAACCGCTAGCATGTCGAGCATGGCGACCGCATGGCTGTCGGCGAGCGAGATGCGAGCCTGGCGAAACTTCATCGAAACAGCTGCAAACCTCACTGCCGCGTTGGAGGCCGACCTGACCCCGTTCGGCTTGACGATGGGCGACTACGAGGTGCTGGTGCGACTGTCCGAGGCAGAGGACGAGCGCCTGCGGATGTGCGACCTTGCGACCGCGCTGCAGTTGTCGCCGAGCGGACTCACTCGACGCCTCGACGGTCTCGTGCGCAGCGGGTTGGTCGAGCGCATCGCCAGTCCGGTCGACCGGCGCGTGATGTTCGCGGCGCTCACCAAGGCCGGTCATGCCAAGCTCGTCGAGGCCGCGCCGGATCATGTCGCGAGCGTACGCAACCACTTCTTCCGAGGTCTCACAAAGGAGCAGATTCGTTTGATCGGCGACATCTTCGACACGGTCAAGGGCAATCTGACGGCGTGCCCCGCATGACGGACCTTCCCCAAGGTTTCCGGGCGTACGTCGCCAACGTCGGCATCAAGGACACGACCGACGACTTCGTGGTCTGCGCCTCCGACACGACGTGCACAACCGTCGGCGTCTTCACCACCAGCAGCTTCGCCGGCCCGAGCGTGATCGTCAGTCGCGAGCACGTTGGTTCACGCACGGCCAAGGCGATTGTCGTGATCTCGAAGAACGCGAACGTCGCGACAGGCGACGAGGGGCTGGCGAACGCGCGTGAGGTCGTCGAAGGTGTTGCCGCGGCGATCGGCTGCGCGCCCGATGAGGTGTTGATCGCGTCGACCGGCGTCATCGGGCGTCAGTACCCCATGGACCGCGTTCGTTCCGGCATCGCCAACGTCCCGTGGCCGCTTCCGTCGATCGACGCCGACGGTGTCGCGTGCGGGATCATGACGACCGACACGGTGGCGAAGGTTGCCGCTGCCTCGATCGGGAACGCGCGGATCGTCGGCGTCGCCAAGGGCGTCGGCATGATCGAGCCCAACATGGCGACGCTCATCACGTTGATGTTCACGGACGCCGACATCGTCGCCGCGGACCTCGAGCCGATCTTTCGCAGAGTGATCGACCGCACGTTCAACTGCGTGTCGATCGACACCGACACGTCGACGAGCGACACCGCGATCATCATGGCGGGCGGAGCAGCGGGCCCAGTCGATCTCTCATTGTTCGAGGATGCGCTGTACGACGTCGCCGTGTCGCTGACGAAGCAGATCGCGCGCGACGGCGAGGGTGCAGAGAAGCTCATCGAGGTGTGCGTCACCGGCGCGTCGTCGCCGGAACAGGCCAAGCGCGTCGCCAAGGCGATCGTCAACTCGCCCCTCGTCAAGACCGCGGTGCACGGAGCCGATCCCAACTGGGGACGCGTTGCGATGGCCATCGGCAAGTCGACCACGTCGGCCGAGATCGACCAGGGCAAGGTCGTGATCAGCTTCGGCGAGCAGGAGGTCTATCCGTCGTCGGTCGATGCGGCAGGGCTCGAGTCGTTGGCGGTCTACATGCGCGGCGCCGACATCCGCATCAACGCAGATCTCGCCGCGGGCGCGGCAACGTCGACGGTGTGGGGATGCGATCTCAGCGACGGGTACGTTCGCATCAACGCCGACTACACGACCTGAATCAGGAGTTGCCATGCCTGTGCTTCCACATCGTCGTCTCGGCACCTCGGCGCTCGACGTGTCACTGTTCTCGCTCGGCTCGTGGCGCACGTTCGAACGCATCCCACGCGATCACGGGCTCGCGGTGATGCGAACCGCGCGCGACGTCGGGATCAACTTCCTCGACGACGCTCGGTACAACGACGAGTCGGGACTGGCGCCGATTCCGACGGGCTACTCGGAGATCATCTTCGGCGAACTGTTCCGCGGCGCAGGATGGGTGCGCGACGAAGTCGTCGTCGCCAACAAGCTGTGGTGGGAGTTCTGGCCGGAACAGGACGCCGTCGCCGAGATCGACGGTTCGCTCGGACGAATGGGTCTCGACCACATCGACCTCATCTACACGATGCAACCACCGGACGGTCTCGGGGTTGCCGAGCTCGTCGAGCAAGTCGCCGGACTGATCGCCTCCGGACGGGCGAGAGCGTGGGGCATCGGCAACTGGCCGGCCGACGCGTTGGCGGTTGCGGTGCAGGCCGCGCGCGACCTCGGCGCGCCGTTGCCCGCGGCAGCGCAGCTGCCGTACAGCTTGGTCAATCCGGATTGGGTCGAAAGCCCGGCGATGGAGGCCGTCCTCGCTGATGCGGACATCGGTCTCGTCGCCTCGTACGTCCTCGCCGGCGGCACGTTGACGGGCAAGTACCTGCAGGGCGAGACCGGCCGGGCGAATCTCGACGACACGCCGGCGATCGTTGCGGGCAAGCAGCGCGCCGCGGCGGTGGTGGCGTTCGCTCGAGAGTGGAACGTGACGCCGGCCAGCGTCGCGTTCTCGTTCGCGCTCGCCCACCCGCGGCTTGCCAGCGTGCTGTTCGGCGCGACTTCTCCGCAACAGATCGTCGAAAACGTTGCGTCGCTCGACGTGTTCACGTCACTCGACGACGATCAACTGCGCCGGCTTCGGGAGCTCGCCACGATCTGACGATGGCGCTCGATGCATGGACGAGCCGCGTTGTGGGTATTGCCAACGCATGCACATCATTCGCAATGACGATGGCTCACTGACCGTACCGGTCGCACCCACTCGCCACCACGGTGACGACGATGCGGAGATCATCGAGGAGCCGATCGACACCGAGATGCTGTTGCATCCCGGCGAGGGCGGTTATTCCGACGCATTGGCCGAATGGGACGCGCAGCAGAACCCCGATGGGCACGAGGTCGTTTCGACTGCGTCAGGACGCGAAGAAGCGATGCATCTCGTGCATGCGGTCGCAGAAGATCCCACGCATGTGGCTGAAGCTGTCGAATCGCTCGACGACCCGACAGCGAGCGCTGATGCGCTGCGTCATGTGCTCGTCGGCGGCACGCCGTCGATCAAGGCGTTCGCCGGCGAGGTCGCCGATGCCGAAGGCGGCGACGCACTGCCGCATCACACGGCGACGAAGATCATCGGACAGGTTCTCGCCGAGATCGACGCACACGGCGACTAGTCAGTCGGGATCGACGCCCGCATACGCGTACGCAAACCAGCGCGCCAACGTCCGATCGTTCTGCAACGCAGACACCCACCCTTCTCGTAGCCCCGCGCCGAAGTCGGCGCTGTCGCCGTCGTCCGATCCGGCCAAGATCAAGCGGAGCATCCACCGCGAGAACGCTTGGGTTCGCCAGATCGCCGGAAGCCGAGTGTCGGAGTATGTCGCCAGGCGTTCGGGTGCGTTCGAACCGGCGAAACGTTCGATGAAACCGTGCGCCAACTCGACCGCATCCTGAATTGCAAGGTTCATGCCTTTGCCGCCCGCCGGTGTGATCACGTGCGCGGCGTCACCGGCAACGAAGACGCGACCATCTTGCATCGGCGTCGTCATCTTCATCCGCAGCTCGACCAACGACGACTCGATGAATGCAACGCCGTCGAGGCGGCCAGGAACCATGAGCCGAGTGGTGAGCTCGTCGCGGATGCGCGACTCCGGCCAGTCACTGATCGTGTCCGCTTTCGGGATCTCTAGGTAGAACCTCGTCATTTCCGGCAGCCGACGCATCTGTCCGGCGAACCCGCGCGGGTGCGCCGCGTAGATCGTGTGCGGCTCGAGGGGTGCCGTCGTCCCGAGGACCGCGAGCCATCGCACCGGCAACGACTGCTCGACGACCTCGCACCCGCGGAGCGAACCCGACACGACGCTGCGCCCGCCGTCGCACCCCGCGACGACTTGGCAACGGATGGTCGACGGCGTGCCGTCTTGGTTCACGATGGAGACGGTCGCTGCACTCTCGTCCTGCTCGATCGCCGTGACGTTGACGCCGAATCGGATGTTGCCGCCCACGTCGACCAAGGCGTTGCGCAGCCGCTCGACCAACTGGTGCTGCGGGTACACGTAGTGCGGCCGCCCACCGGTGATCTCGCCGTAGTTGAAGACGATGCTCTCGTGCGGAGTTCTGAACTCGCAGCAGTAGTTCGTCACCTCGAACTGGACGATGTCGTCGGCGATGCCGACCGACTTCAGCACCTCCACCGTCCGGTAGTCGATGGCGCCGGCTTTCGCCATGCCCCTCATGTCCGACTGCTCGTGGCGTTCGAGCACGACGAAGTCGATGCCGGCACGTTGCAGCATGTGAGCTACGACGAGACCAGCAGGCCCGGCGCCGACGATCGCGACCGTCGTGACGTCATCGAGATGCGGGCCCGTCATCGATCGCGACGGTATTCGATCGGGCGGCTGCTTCGCCTATGGCAGGGTGACGCCGGCCAGATGATCGTCGAACGGGAACTCGCCGTGGACGAAGGCGGTGACGGTGGTGGCGATCAGATCGGCGGCTCCGTCGAGCGTCGTCGAGAACGCGGTGTCACCGGCGTCACGACCGGTCGCGATGCGAACGAGCGATTGGCGCGGCGCCATCCGCGTCGCGTCGACGACCTCCCATCTTCCGTCCGTCGCGACCTCGGCCACCGCGTGGAAGTCCATCGGCGACAACCCGGGTGCGTACACGGACGCGACGCGCGCCGGCAGCCCGACAGTGCGCGACAGGGCAACGGTCAGATGGGCGAAGTCGCGACAGACGCCGCGGCCGGCGAGCAACGTGTCGACCGCGGTGTCCAACGGTCCGCTGGTGCCCGGCTCGTAGCGCAACCGGCCGAACACCCAGTCGCCGATCAACCGACCACGCGCAGCGGGGTCCGTCGGCGTGTTGAGCTCCGCGTCGGCAAACGCCTCCAACAGATCGGACGGGCAGTACCTGCTCGGGCGAACGCCGAACAGGCGCTCCGCCGCGGTCGGCGCGACGTCCGTGGTGGCGGCGCGGCGGACGAGCGCGCGGTACGCGACGGTCAGCGTCCCGGCGCCGCACGTCACGAGATGGACGCGCCCGCCGTGCTCGACCTCGACCTCTTGCACATCGACGGCGCGACCGTCCAATTCGACGACGAGGTCCTCTTCCTCGAACACTCCAGCCGTCGAGGCAGCCGCGACCTGCAACGCGAGGACCACCCGATCCGACACGTCGAAGACGAGCGCGCAGCCGACCTCGCATCGGATCGGTGGCGTCGGCTCAGTGATGACCGAAACCTTGCCAGCTGCACGCCGATTCGGCAACCATCACGTCCCTGCCCACGTCCCTGCCCCGCCCACCTCCATCCACCGCGCACACCACCCACGCGGTCGCGGCCCGACCGTCACCACGACGGTCATCGTGTGACAACCCGGCGTTTGCGGCGAGCGAATCGGGCTCGACCGAGAGGGCCGATTGGACGACGAGTATGGTCGGCTCGATTCTCGGCTCGTTGCCGCTCGTCCCGGAGGTACTGGTGGAAACCGTTCGATTGACCACGGCGCAAGCAATCGTGCGATGGCTCGTCAACCAGCGGACCGTGATCGACGGCGCCGAAGTTCCGCTGTTCGCCGGAGTGTCGGCGATCTTCGGCCACGGCAACGTGACGTGCCTCGGTGAGGCATTGCAACCGGTGCAGGATCAACTGCCGACCTGGCACGGTCACAACGAGCAGGCGATGGCCTTGACCGGCGTCGCCTTCGCCAAGGCGATGCGTCGGCGCCAGATCATGATCGCGACGTCGTCGATCGGGCCGGGCTGCACGAACATGGTGACCGCCGCCGCGGTCGCCCACGCGAACCGCCTGCCGCTGCTGTTGCTGAGCGGCGACACGTTCCAACATCGCATCGTCGACCCGGTACTGCAACAGATCGAGCAGTTCGACGATCCGACGGTGACAGCGGCGGACACGTTCAAGCCGGTGACGCGCTACTGGGATCGCATCACCAAGCCGGAGCAGATCGTGCGGTCACTTCCGCAGGCGCTCGCGGTGATGCTCGATCCGGCTGACTGCGGTCCGGCGTTCTTCGCCCTGCCGCAAGACGTCCAAGCGGAGGCATACGACTACCCCACCGCGTTCTTCGATACGCGCGTTCACTACATCCGCCGACCGGGGCCCGACGAACGCGACATCGACGCAGCGGTGACGCTGCTGCGCGGCGCGAAGAAGCCGTTGATCATCGCGGGCGGCGGTGTCCACTACTCGCGCGCAGTCGAGGCCGTCACCGCGTTCGCGGTCCGCTTCGGCATTCCCGTTGTGGAGACGTTGGCCGGCAAGGCCGCGCTGGTGCACGACCATCCGAACTACGCCGGTCCGGTCGGCGTCAACGGTTCGGCCGCGGCAAACGCCGTTGCCGAGGACGCCGATGTCGTGCTCGCGGTTGGCACCCGATTGCAGGACTTCACGACGGGATCATGGGCGCTGTTCAAGAACCCGGCCGTTCGCTTCGTGTCGATCAACACCGCCCGATGGGACGCGCACAAGCAGCACGCGACGCCAGTGATCGGTGATGCGCTCGTGGCGATCGAACAGATCGGGACCGCGCTCGACGGGTACGCCACGCCCGGCGAGTGGCTCGCATTCGCGCAGCAGCAGATCGCCGAGTGGCATGCGTATCTCGACTCGATCAAGGTCCGCGAGTCGTCCGGCGCGCCCGCATACGGACAGGTCATCCAGACGATCAACGAGGTGTGCGACGACGACGATTACATCGTGTCCGCAGCCGGCGGGCTGCCTGGCGAACTGGTCGGCGGATGGCGGTCGAAGAGCGTCGGCAGCTTCGACACCGAGTTCGGGATGTCGACGATGGGCTATGAGATCGCCGGCGGGCTCGGGGCGAAGATGGCGAGGCCCGACACGGATGTCGTCGTCTTCGTCGGCGACGGTTCGTACCTGATGATGAACAGCGACATCTATTCGACTGTGTTCACCGGGCACAAGGTGATCTTCATCATCTGCGACAACGGCGGATTCGCCTCGATCAACAACCTCCAGGTCAACCAGGGAGGTGTCTCGTTCAACAACATGCTCGACACCGCCCGACACAAGGAACTGACCAGAGTCGACTTCACCAAGCACGCCGAGTCGCTCGGCGCGATCGCGGAGCACGTCGAGCGTCTGGACGATCTGGCCGCGGCCTTCGCTCGCGCCAAGGCGGCTGACCGCAGCTACGCGATCGTGATCGACGTGTCGCACAACCAGTGGACGGGAGGAGGTTGCTGGTGGGAAGTCGGCGTGCCCGAAGTGAGCGAACGCGAGCAGGTGCTCGTTGCCAGAGGCGTCTACGAGGCGGAGTCGAAGCATCAGCGTGTCGGCGTGTGATGGGTCGGGATAGCGTGCGACACAACGCGAAGAACGAGGAGTGACATGGGCATTCAACTTGCCAACGGACCGGTGTCGTGGGGCGTCGACCTGCCCGACAAGCCAGGCGCACCGCCGTGGCAGGAGGTCTTCGACGAGATCAGCGAGGCCGGCTACACGCTGTGCGAGCTCGGGCCGTTGGGCTACCTGCCCGACGACAACGATCGCGTTCGCGCCGAGCTCGCCGCACGCGGATTGGGGGTCGCCGGCTCCTACATCTTCGAGCCGATGCACGATCGCGATCGTCACGACGACATCAACGTCACGACCGAGCGGACCTGCGAGCGCATTGCGGCGCTCGGCGGCAAGTACCTGGTCGTCATCGACATGGTCAGCCACGAGCGTGGCGCGACCGCCGGTCGCAGCGCCGCGGCGCATCGTCTGGCAGGCAGCGAGTACGAGGTGCTCCTCAGCGGCATTCGACAGGCCTCGTCGATCGCGATCAAGCACGGGCTGACACCCGTTCTCCATCAGCATTGCGGCACGTACGTCGAGTTCGAGGACGAGGTCGACCGGCTGCTCGACGACACGATCGACGACGGCCTGCAACTGTGCATCGACACGGGCCACTACATCTACGCAGGCGTCGACCCGGTCCGCTTCTTCGTCGAGCACCGCGACCGCACCGCGTACCTCCACTTCAAGGACATCAATCCGATCGTGCACCAGAAGGTGCTCAGCGATGGCGTCGCGTTCTTCGACGCGATCTCGCTCGGCATCTTCTGTCCGGTCGGTCAGGGGATGGTCGACTTCGGCGCGTTCGCGGCTGCGCTCGAGAGTGGTTTTGCCGGCCCGGGCACGATCGAGCAGGACCGCGACTTTCGTTCGACGACCACGGCGCTCGAGGACGCGAAGGCCAGCCTCGACTATCTCCGCGGCATCGGCATCGCCAACTGACCGCTACACGGTTCGGCGAGTCACCTCGACGCTCGCGCCGCTGGCAACCGCGGCGATCACGGCATCGCTGACCTCTGCGACACGGAGACCGTCGACGAACGTGGGGCCCGAGAGGACCTTCCCCGCCGACAGGTTGCGCAGCGTGTTGCGCGCCGCAATCGTGAACGCGTCGGTGTAGCCGAGGCCTTGCGCGGCGACGGTGTGAATGCCGTCGGCGCCGGGATGCGCCGGGCCGACGAAGATCGTGCGGAAGCCCTGCCGATCTTCCGGATCGGTGCCGTCGAAGAACTGCAACTCGTTCGACCGTTGCCACGTGAACGCGATCGAACCACGCGACCCGATGACTTCGAAGCCGAGATCGCACTTGTGCCCGGTTCCGGCCCACGACGCAAGGATCGTCCCGCTGGCACCGCTCTCGAAGTCGGCGAGGATCTCCGTCTGGTCGTCTACGGTGACATCGATCTCGTTGCCGTTCGAGTCCGTGCGCTTCGGGATGAAGGTCTGCATGCGCGCCGCGACTCGCGAGATGGGACCGGCGAGGTGTTGCATCAGGTCGATGCAGTGCGATCCGACATCGCCGAGCGCACCGGAACCCGCCCTGACCTTGTCGAAGCGCCAACTCATCGGCACGTCGGGGTTGCCGTTGTAGTCGAGGAGGAACTGCGCACGCGCCGTCCGGATCTGACCGATGGCCCCTTCGTCGATCAGCTTCCGTGCCATCGCGACCGCCGGCCATTGCCGGTACACGAACCCGACCTGCGTCACGCGGTCGCTGTCGCGAGCCGCCTCGCAGAGTCGCAGACAACTGTCACCGTCGAGCGCCAGCGGCTTCTCGCACAGCACGTGCTTGCCACGGGCGAGCGCATCGAGCGCGATGTCGACGTGGTTGTCGTTGGGAGTGCAGATGTCGACGACGTCGATGTCGTCCGCCGCCGTCACCTCCTGCCACGTCCGCGCAGTGCGACCCCAGCCCCAATCGCTCACGGCTCGCTCGGCGAGCGGTGGAGCGAAATCGGTGACCACGACCGTGTCGACACCCGGGATCTCGGAACCGAAGAGCATCGCCGCGTTGCGGTAGGCGATGCTGTGGATCTTGCCCATGAACCCGGCGCCGATCAACCCGATTCGAACCGCGTCCATGAGATCTCCTTCGTAGTCGACGGCGGAGTTTAGGCATGGTGCCCCTTGTGGAACGATCCTCGCGATGGAAGTTCACGAACTGCTCATCGACCTCTTCGACCGCGTCGCCGAACACGTCCAGGAGGCCGTCGACGGCCTCGGCGCCGACGCGCTGATCACTCCGCCCGAGCCCGGCGCGAACCCGATCGGTTGGCTCGTGTGGCACCTCACGAGAGTGCAGGACCATCACATCTCCGAGATCTTGGAGCGCGACCAGGAGTGGATCGAAGGCAAGTGGGCCGGCCGGTTCGGCGTCGCGCCCGACCCGCGGAACACGGGGTACGGCCACTCGTGGAAGGAGGTGATGAGCGTCCGACCCGAGAACGCCGGAGTGCTCGTCGCCTACTACTCGGCGGTCGCGGCGCGCACCCGACAGCTGCTCGACAGCACGACCGCCGCCGACCTCGATCGCGTCGTGGACGAACGGTGGGATCCACCGGTGACGCTCGGCGTGCGCCTGATCAGCGTTGCCGACGACGACATCCAACATGGCGCTCAAGCCGTCTACGTCAGAGGCATCCTCGACCGCCGCTAGCATCGGGCAGCGCGATGAGCCGTCCACACGTCGTCATCATCGGATCCGGTTTCGGCGGAATCCGCGCGGCGAAAGCCCTCTCCGACACCGCGGTCGACGTGACGATCGTCGACATGAACAACTTCCACACGTTCCAGCCGCTGCTGTACCAAGTCGCGACTGCCGGCCTCGACGCCGACGACATCGGGTTCCCCGTTCGCGGCATCTTCCGACGGAACCATGCCGTCCGGTTCGTCTTGGGCGAGGTCACCGCGGTCGATCTGCAACAGCGCACGGTGACGGTTCGTGACGGCAGGACGTTGACGTTCGACTACCTCGTGATCGCGGCCGGCACCGTCAGCACGACGTTCGGGATCGACGGCGTCGCGGAGAACACGTTCCCGTTGAAGACGATGCGCGACGCGCTCCGGTTGCGTGCCCGCCTGCTCGCGATGTTCGAACGCGCCAGTGCCGGATGGAGCACCGACACGAACCTCGGGATCGTCATCGTCGGCGGCGGCCCGACGGGTGTCGAGATGGCCGGCGGTCTTCGCGAACTGATCGACAAGGTGTTCGCCAAGGACTACCCAGGGCTCGCGACGAGGCAGACCTCGATCACGCTCGTCGAAGCAACCGGCAGGGTGCTCGGCCCGTTCCACGAGAGGTTGTCCGCGCAGGCAGAGATGGCATTGCGGCGGCGCGACATCACGGTCGAGCTCGGCACCGGAGTCGAACGTGTCGAGCGAGGCGCTGTGGTGCTCAAGGACGGACGCCGGCTCTCCGCCGGCACGATCGTGTGGGCGGCGGGCGTCACGGCGAGTCCGGTCGCCGCGCTCGTCGGCGTACCGCTCGGTCGAGGTGGCCGCATCCCGGTGTCCGCCGATCTGTCGCTACCTGGCCATCCGAACGTGTTCGCGATCGGCGACATCGCGCTGCCACCGGGCGATCCGCTGCCGCAGGTCGCCCAGCCCGCGATCCAAGGTGGCGCGCACGCCGCGGCGCAGATCGCAGCGCGAATCGCCGGCCGGCCGACGACCGCATTTCACTACCACGACAAGGGTTCGATGGCGACGATCGGCCGCAACGAAGCGGTCGTCGAACTGCCGAACGGTCTCCGCTTCCACGGCTTCGTCGGATGGTTGATGTGGCTCGGCTTGCACCTCATCGAGCTGATGGGGTTCCGCAACCGTGCCAACGTCTTCGTCAACTGGGCCTGGAACTACCTCACCTACGACCACGGCTCGAGACTCCTCCTCGACCAACCCGATCGCGAAGGCGCGGGAGCTGGCGCGGCGGCGAGGGAAGCGCCAGCGACGAGCCGCACGGAGGGCGAGATCAAAGCGAGCGAAGCGAGCGGAGATCGAACCTGACCACTTACTTCGGCGGCATGCGGATGCCGCCGTCGACGCGGATCGTTTCTGCGTTGAGGTAGCTGTTCGTGACGCATTCGAGGATCACGGATGCGAGCTCTTCCTGCGTTCCGAGCCGCTGCGGGAAGAGGACACCCTTCTGCAAGTTTGCCTTGAAGGACTCACTCGCATCACCGGTTCCGTAGATCGGTGTGTCGATGAGACCGGGCGCGACGGTGTTGACACGGACACCGATCGCGGAAAGGTCACGAGCGATCGGCAACGTCATCCCGACGATCCCGCCTTTCGACGCGGAGTACGCGGCCTGCCCGATCTGACCGTCGAAGGCCGCGACCGACGCGATGTTCACGATCACACCGCGCTCGCCGAACTCCATCGGCTCGGTGGTGCTCATCGCGGTGCCGACGATGCGGATGCAATCGAAGCTGCCGATGAGGTTGATGGCGATGACCTTCTTGAAGGCGTCGAGGTTTGCCGCCGAGTCGTACGTCCCGTCCTTGCCGACGGTCCGCTGTGCCCAACCGATGCCGGCGGAGTTCACCAGGACGCGGATCGGTCCCATGCTCTTGGCCATCTCCACCGCGTTGACGATGTCGTCGGTGTTGGTGACGTCGACCTTGCAGTAGGCCCCGCCGATCTCGTCGGCGAGTGCCGACCCCTTCTCCTCCTGGAGGTCCGCGACGAGCACCTTCGCGCCGCGCGACGCCAGCGCGCGAGCCGCCGCGGCGCCGATTCCCGATGCTCCACCTGTGACGATTGCGCTTGATCCGTTGATGTCCATGCGGGGCGACGATAACCCCAACCGAGTGTTTGGCGCGCCCCCG
>DASWRR010000616.1:0-2257 GCA_036403055.1 Ilumatobacteraceae bacterium
GCAGATGGCCGCACGACGAACTGGTCGCGCCTTCTTCACGTCGGCGTTGACGACGCTCGGCGGCTTCGCCGTGCTGATGTTCTCGTCGCTTCCGTTGCTCGCCGACTTCGGCACGGTCGTCACCATCAACATCGCCGTCGCGCTGTTGTCCGCCTTGATCGTCGTGCCGCCGCTCGTCAAGGAAGCGGACCGCCGAGGGCTGCTCTCGATGGGCCGCGACGCGACGCGCGAACCGGCTCGCGGCCGCGCCGCGATGGGATGGGTGGGCGGCGCGCTGATCGCCGTCGCGGGCGTGGCGGTGATCGCTGCATCCGTCAGCGATCACGAGCCTGCTGCCGCGGCGGCATTGACCGCTCCGTCGGCTGAAGCGCCGGCGACGGTGCCGCCACCGACGACCGCGCCGCCCCCGACAACAGCGCTGTCAGCCGGCGCCACTCTCCCTGCCGGGCCCACGGACCGTCCGACCGGGCTGGTGGCAGGCGTCTTCTACGACACACTCGTCGGAGTGGGCGTCGATCCCGGCAAGGCCCGGTGCGCGGCCGACGATCTCATCGCGAACACGTCAGAAGCAGATCTGCTCGCGCTCGGCATCGCCGCGGTTCCACGACCTGCCGCTGTCAACGACCTCCTGGACGCGTCGGCGAAGCGATGCGGCGTCACGCAAGCGCAACTCGATGCTGCGGCGAGCGCTGGGCCGTAGCCGCCATCTCCAGTCGCCGCTCGTAGACGTTGGAATATCCCTCGACCATCCGCTCGACAGAGAATCGCGTGCGGGCGTGGTCGCGACACACGTTGCGATCGATCCGATCGAGTGACTGCAACCCATTGATCAGCTCCGCGTCGCTGTCGCCGAGGTAGCCGGTGACAGCGTGCTCGACGATCTCAGGCGCGGCCCCCTGCGGGCACCCCACGACCGGCGTGCCACATGCGAGTGCCTCGAGCATCGCCATTCCGAACGGCTCGCGCCAGCTGATCGGATTCAGTAGCGCGGCGGCGGAGGCAAGCAGGTCGCGCTTGCCGTCGGCGTCGACCTCACCGAGGTACTCGATGTCGCCGCCCAGATGCGGTTCGACGAACTCTTCGAAGTACTGGACCTCGTGCGGTTCGCGCATCTTGGCGGCGATCTTGAGCGGTGTACCGACCGCACGGGCAACGGCGATCGCACGATGCACGCCCTTGTTCGGCGCCATCCGCCCGAGGAGCGCGACGTAACCGCCATCTCCCGCGCCGAATGGGTAGTCGTCGACGTCGATGCCGTGATGCACGACGGCGTCGATCGGGACATCCGTGGAGTCGGCGTGCGATTGCGATATCGCGACAACACCGACTCGCGGCACGACCGAGTGGTACAGCGCGTTGTACGGACGCGAGAACGGGTTGTGGTTCGTCGTGACGACGACGAGCTCAGGAAATCGTGACGAGTACACCGGTCCCGCCAAGGTGTGATCATGGACGACGTCGACGTCGCGCACGAGGTCGTACGCGCCGATGGCGTGCTCCAGTTCGATGATCATGCGGCCCATCCGAACGGTGTCCTCGACGGGAATCACGGAGGCCTTCGGCACGGGGCACGTCGAATCCGGATGGCAGACCATCAACACGTCGTGACCGGCCGACTGCAAGCCTTGGGCAAGCGCATCGAGGACCGCCTCGGTGCCGCCGTACGCCGGCGCGGGCACGGGCAACCACGGCGGAGCGATGAGCGCGATCTGCATGTTGGGCTCTCCCTTGCCGACGACGAACTAGCGAAGCTTTCGTACCGGCTCGCCGCTGACACGATCGTCGGCCGGAGTCTGCAATGCGAGGTCACCGGAGCGAACCGCCGCGGCCGACACGAGCCGGTTCAAGAAGTTGCGCGCCCACCTGTGGACGTCGTTGTGACGCACGCCGATGCGCATCGTGCGCAACCGAGCCGCACGTTCGGCTGCGGGCATGTGGATCGCGGCCACCATCGCGCGTTTGATCGCCTCGATGTCGTACGGGTTGACGATCAACGCGCCATCGAGATCCTGCGCTGCTCCGGTGAACTCGCTCAGGATCAGCACTCCCCCGAGGTCGCCGCGCGCCGCGACGAACTCCTTGGCGACGAGGTTCATCCCGTCGCGCAGCGGCGTCACCACCATCACGTCTGCCGCGAGGTACAGCGCGATCAACCGCTCGAGCGGCAGGCTGCGGTGCAGGTAGTGCACGGCCGGGTAGCCGAGGGTGGCGAACTCGCCGTTCACCGCGCCGACGAGCTGCTCGACGTGCTCGCGCT
>DASWRR010000617.1:0-3873 GCA_036403055.1 Ilumatobacteraceae bacterium
GCTGATCGACGCCGGCTACGACGGAGACGGCGCGCCGCCGATACTGCCACCCGATGTGTGGGACGCCACGTCGCGTCGATACATCGATGCATTCGAACGCCTGACCGGACTGACGTTCCAGCCCGGCAGCTACCCGGTCGAAGACCGGATCAGGGAGGTCCTCGGGCATGCTGCCTGATCAGTCACACGGCCCGTTCATCGGCGACGATTCGGACGGCCCGCACGAGGAGTGCGGTGTGTTCGGGGTGTCGACGCCACATGGTGAAGGCGTCGCCCAAACGGTGTTCTTCGGGTTGTTCGCGTTGCAACATCGTGGGCAGGAAGCCGCCGGCATCGCGGTCAGCGACGGCAGCCGCGTGCGCCTGCACAAGGACACCGGTCTCGTCGCGAACGTCTTCACCCAAGCGACGATGAACACGCTGGCCGGGTACCACGGGATCGGGCACACTCGCTACAGCACGACCGGCGCGAATGCTCAGCGCAACCATCAGCCGTTCCTGGTCGAGACGATGCACGGACCGTTGGCACTCGCGCACAACGGCAACCTCGTCAACGCGCCGGCGCTGCGCGACGAGTTGCTGACCCGTGGTTTCGGGCTCACCGCCACCAGCGACACCGAAGTCATGACACTCATGCTCGCGGCGGCCGGAGGCAAGACATGGGAGGACCGACTCGAACGCACGTTGCCGGCGTGGAAGGGCGCCTATTCGCTCGTCGTGCTCGCCGAAGATCGTGTGATCGCGGTGCGCGATCCGTGGGGCTTCCGGCCGATGAGCGTCGGCCGGTTGCCGCACGGCGGATATGCCGTCGCGTCCGAGACGTGCGCGCTCAGCACGCTCGGTTGTGTCGAGATCAGCGAAGTCGCGCCCGGCGAGATCGTCACGCTGCGAGGCGCTGAGCTGACCCGCCGGCAGGCCCTCACACCCGCAGCCCGCTCGGCGAGGTGCACGTTCGAGTTCGTCTACTTCAGCCGACCCGACAGCGTCTGGGCTGATCGCAACATGCACCACGTCCGCCAGCGGTTGGGCGAGGAGCTCGCGGCCGAAGCGCCGGCGCTCGCCGACGTCGTGATACCGGTACCCGACTCGTCCATTCCCGCGGCAATCGGGTTCAGTCGAGCCAGCGGCATTCCGCACAACGACGGGTTGATCAAGAACCGGTACATCGGTCGCACGTTCATCGAACCAACGCAAGATCTTCGCGAGCGCGGCGTTGCCCTGAAGTTCAACGCGCTCGCCGAGAACCTTGCCGGCAAGCGAGTCGTGATGATCGACGACTCGCTCGTTCGCGGCACGACCGCCGGGCCACTGGTGAAGTTGCTGCGCGACGCCGGCGCAACGGAAGTTCACGTTCGCATCACGTGCCCGCCCATCACACATGCCTGCCACTTCGGGGTCGACATGGGACACGACGGCGACCTGATGGCCGCGCGGCTGACCGTCGCCGAGATTCGCGAGCACATCGACGCCGATTCGCTGGCGTTCCTCTCCCTCGACGGGATGATGCGCGCGATCACCGTCGATCCCGGCGACGCCCGCACCGGCGATGCCGAGGGGTATTGCAACGCGTGCTTCACCGGCCGCTACCCGATGGAGGTCGCCGACGCGCAGGCCAAGTTGTCGTTCGAAGGCGTCCTCGCATGAGGGTGCTGGTGATCGGCGCGGGTGGACGTGAGTCGGCGATTGCGTGGGCCTGCCGACGTCATGGGCACGCCGTCACGATCAGCAATGACCTCGCGCCCGACGCGACGGCAGACCTTGTCATCGTCGGACCCGAGACAGCACTCGCCGCCGGAGTCACCGACGAATGTCGGCGTCGACGCATCGCGTGCTTCGGCCCGACGGCACAGCTTGCCCGAATCGAATCGTCGAAGGGCTACGCACGCGAGCTGGCCACGACCCTCGGCCTGCCATCGCCGCGTTACTTCGCCACGACGTCGCCCGACGCGGCGATCGAGTGGTGGCGAACGCTGGCCGCGCCGATCGTCGTGAAGCAAGACGGTCTCGCCGCCGGCAAGGGCGTTGTCGTACCGGACAACGATCAAGAGACCGTCGCCGCAATCGAACAGCTCATCGCCCGCGGCCCGATCGTTCTCGAGGAACGCTTGAGCGGCCCGGAGTGCAGCCTGATGGCGCTGTGTGACGGCACGATCGCGGTCCCACTGCCCATTGCCCAGGACCACAAGCGGATCGGCACGGCCGACACGGGACCGAACACCGGCGGGATGGGCGCGTACGCGCCAGCACCGACGGGTTACGACGCATCGACACTGACCTCGATGTTCATCCAGCCGGTCCTCGACCACCTCCGCGCCGCCGGCACGCCGTTCGTCGGTGTGCTGTATGCCGGGTTGATGCTGACGATCGACGGACCGCGGCTGATCGAGTTCAACTGCCGCTTCGGCGACCCAGAAGCGCAAGCCGTTCTGCCGCTGCTGTCCTGCGACCTGGCCGAAGTCGCGCTCGCGTGCTGCAACGGTGCGCTCTCCACAGCGTCGATCACCATCCGCGAAGGGGCCTCGTGCACCGTCGTCGCCGCCGCACCCGGCTACCCCGCGTCGCCGGTTGTCGGCCAGACCATCACCGGCATCGGCCACGACACCGACGACGCGATGGTCTTCCTCGCCGGAACTGACGGAGCGATCGTCACCGGCGGACGGGTGCTCGCGGTGACCGGCGTCGGCGACTCGTTGGCGCTCGCCCGCGACAACGCGTATCGACGCATGACTTCGATTCACTTCGACGGGATGCAGGTTCGCGTCGACATCGGCTGGCGCGCGGCCGGCGCGGCTCTCACGTCATACGCCGCGACTGGCGTCGACATCGACGAGGGGACGCGAGCCGTCAACAACATGAAGCGCGCCGTCGAGCGAACTCATGGTCCCGCCGTGCTGCGCGGCGTCGGCAGCTTCGGTGGTGCGTTCAGCGGCAAGGTGATCAAGGCGATGGACGAGCCGGTACTCGTTGCATCGACCGACGGAGTCGGCACGAAGGTCGAGCTCGCCGCGCGCCTCGGTCGTTACCGCGGTGTCGGCGCCGACATCGTCAACCACTGCATCGACGACGTGCTGGTTCAAGGCGCCCGCCCACTGTTCTTCCTCGACTACATCGCGTCGAGCAAGATCGATGCCGACCACGTGGCCGAGGTCGTAACGGGGATGGCCGAAGCATGCGAGGCCGCTGGATGCGCACTCCTCGGCGGCGAAACCGCCGAGATGCCGGGGGTCTATGCGCCCGGCGCGTTCGACATCGCCGGCACGCTGGTGGGAGTCGTCGAGCAACGAGACATGTTGCCCCGCGGCGAGTTGCGGACCGGCGACGTGCTGATCGGCGTCGCCTCGAACGGTCCGCACACCAACGGGTACTCACTGCTCCGCAAGATCTTCGAGTGGCTCCCGATGGACGCAACGCCACCCGGATTCGCACGCACCCTCGGCGACACGCTGCTCGAACCACACCGCAGCTACCTCGACGTCCTCGCGAAGGCACTTTTGGATGGACGGGTCAAGGCGCTCGCCCACATCACCGGCGGCGGGCTGCCGGAGAACCTTCCACGCGTATTGCCCGACGAGTGCGATGCCGTCATCGACCTCGACTCGTGGCCGGTTCCGCCACTGTTCCAACTCGTTCGCGACGTCGCCACCGAGCTCGACGTGCACGAGCTGTACCGCACGCTCAACATGGGCATCGGGATGGTCCTCGTGTGCGCGTCTGCCGAGGCCACTGCAGTGCAAGGACTCATCGATGAACCGACCTGGATCATCGGGTCGGTGGTCGATGCCCAGAACACCGATCGAAGGGTGCACCTACGATGACGCGTCTCGTCGTTCTGGCGTCCGGCGGCGGCACTAACCTGCAGGCGATCCTCGATGCA
>DASWRR010000618.1:0-12696 GCA_036403055.1 Ilumatobacteraceae bacterium
GAAGCTGTCGGGTGGCGCACCGTCGAAGTGGCTGAACGCCAGCCAAAGCGGTGGGGCCCCAGGGATCACCGTGACCCGTCGCTCGCGGATGGTGTCGAGGGCAGTCGAAGGATCGAATCGCTGTACGAGCACGACGGTCGCGCCGTTGGCCAGGCTGAGGCCGAGGACGACGTTGAGCCCGAAGATGTGGAACATCGGCAGTAGGCCGTAGACGACGTCGTCGGGGCGGATGCGACCAGCGGCCGACCGACCCTGTTCGAGGTTGCTCTGCAAGTTGGCGTGGCTCAACATCGCAGCGCGCGGCGATCCAGCGGTTCCACTCGTGAAGATCAACACCGCGAGCGCGTCGCCGTCGACGTCGGTCGTCTCCATCGGCTCGGCGGTCATCAAGTCGTCGAAGGTCATGTCGCCGACCTGGCTGCTCGCATCCGTTCCGATGACGTGACGTACCGATGGGACGTCGTGCCGTGCGATCGACGTCCACGCCGCGGCGGCTGCGGGTTCCACGACGACGACGATCGGTTGCGCTGTCGAGATCTCCTGCGTGATCTCGGGTGCAGGGCTCTGCGGATTGAGCGGCACGACGACGGCGCCGAGGCCGAGCGCCGCGACGTACGTCTCGACGAAGCAGCAGCTGTTCCCGCACAGCAAAGCGACCCGATCGCCGATGCCGACACCGAGCCGCGCCAACCCGCCGCGGACGCGCAACACGCGATCGCGCAACTCGTCGTACGTCGTGTCGATGCCACGGCTGATGACGGCGACCTTGTCGCCCGGATGCCCGTCGATGATGCGTGCAAGGTTCATCGGTGTCGACGCACTACAGACGAAGCAACGAGATCACGCCGGCCACCAGTATCAGCAACAACAGGAGTGCCAAGGTGAGCGTGGTTGCCGGGCGCATCCGGCCAACCTAGCGGGCACGAAGCGTCACCGGGCTGGTGACGCCGGGCGTGCCGGTCCCCGGTTCTGACAACGGAGCGAGTGTCACCTGATCGCCCGCGCCGATCCCGAGGTCCATCGCCGCCGACCGTTGGTCGAGCACCAAGGCCAACATGCCGCAACTGTCGACGACGAGCCCGACAGCACCGGTGCCGACGTCGCCGAAGGTGTGCTTGCGTGTCGCGACGCGCTGCGAGTCGCCGAAGCTGACCTGCAGCTGCTGTCCCCAATCGGCGATCTCGTCGGGCCCGATGTTGAGCTGGCAGTTGCCGAAGTGATCGACCCACAGCACCTCACCGACGAGGCCTTCCGGCTCTTCTCGCGACAGCGGGACCATCCCCGGGAGCAGTGCATCGGCATCGATGCTGTCGCCGAGCTCGGCGAGATCGATCCCGTTGCACAGATGACCGACGACAGGAGCGAAGATGTCGCGGCCTGCAAAGGTCGCACCGGGCGATTCGAGATGGTACGCCTCGTTGGTCAGCACGACGGCGCGTCCCGCACCTCCGGCCATCGCGATCGCGGGTGCGAGCAGACCGTTGTCCGGCCCGACGAAGACAGCTTCGCCATCGGCCACCTCGATCGCGATTGCCTTGCGCGAACCACCGACGCCCGGATCGACGACAGCGAGGACCACGCCGCTGGGGAGATACGACACGCACCGTGCGAGCGCAAGGCTGCCGGCGCGGACATCGAACGGCGGAACGTCGTGTGTCAGGTCGATCGTGTGGGCGTGCGGTGCGATGTCGCGGATGACCGCCTTGACGACGCCGACGAACTCGTCGACGAGGCCGTAGTCGGTCAGGAGCGAGACGGTGTCGTAGCGGCGGCCCATGGACGCTCAACCTACCCTGCCGCAAAAATCGACAAGGGCCGATGCCAACCCCCCGATGGCACCAGCCCTGTCGGCGCATCCTTTCGGATGCGACTCCGTGTGTTGAACACGCGGTGGTCTCTATGACCTAGAGAAAGGTTAGACACAGAGCCGGTGCTGAGAAAAGAGTCACATCAAACATTTTTGTGGTTTGGTGGCCGGCCCCGCACTGTTCGTGACCAACCGCAGCTGGCGTCAGTGCGGCTTGCCGAGCTCTTGACTTCTCGCGGTCGCCGCGAGGACCGCTTCGAGGAGCGCAGACCGCACGGCGTGCTCCTCGAGCACGCGCAAGCCCGCCGCGGTGGTGCCGCCGGGCGATGTCACCATCGCTCGTAAGGCCACCGGGTCACCGTGCTCGGACAACATCGCGGCGGACCCGACGAACAGCTGGCGCACCAACGCATCGGCGACCGGGCGCGTCAAACCGGCGAGCACGCCGGCATCGATCAACGCCTCGGCAACGAGGAACACGTACGCGGGACCGTTGCCGATCAGACCCGTCACGGCATCGAGAAGCGGTTCGGCGACGCGCACGACAGTGCCAACGGTTCCGAGAATGCCCTCCGCCCACTCGAGGTCCGCGTTCGTCGCGCCGGCGCCGCCGCACAGCGCCGCGGCACCCTTGCCGAGCAACGCCGGCGTGTTCGGAATCGACCGAACCACCGCGACACCGTCGCCACACGCACCTTGCAGCGCTTCGATCGACACTCCCGCAGCGATCGAGAGCACGCGTCGAGCGCCGGCGTCGGCGGCTGCACGCGCCGCGTCCGTAGCGTCGTGCGGTTTCACGGCGACGACTGCGGCATCGCACTGCGGGACGACGGCCGCGATCGCGACGCCGGGGAACATCGTGCCCAACGCGTCGCGTCGTGCCTCGACGAGTTCGACGATTGCGAGATCACCGACCGCCCACCCGCCGGCGATCAGACCACCCGCCAACGCGGCGCCCATGTTGCCGCCGCCGATCACGGCCAATCGGTAGCTGGTCCCGTTCGCAGGCATGTCGGCAGGCTAATCACGTGGCGCCGGAACGGATGGCGCTGCGACATTCCCCGAAGAGCGCCGTCCGTTCCGGCACACAAAGAGATGTGCGTCGACAACGTGAAAGCGGAACGCCGTCACTTCGCGAAGTGGCTGGCGAACCCGAGGCGGATCATCGCCGGGAACGACTGCTCCGCGTACGCGTAGATCGATCCGACGATGCGGTCCACCTCGTCTGCGCACACGGCGACGAAGGGCAGCTCGCCGCGGAGGAACAACGCATCCTCGATACCGATCGCGAAGTGTGCGCCGACGAGCTTCTCGTTGCGGCGCAGGGCCATCTCGTACACCGCGGCGACGTTCTCCTGCGGCGCCGGCATCACGTACGCCTCGTATTTCAGCGTGCGCTGGCCGAGGGTGAGCCAGACGGTGATGTGCTCTTTCTCTTCGCCGCGCAGACGGACGTACCAACGCGGCGCATCGCCCTCGTCGCGATCGACTGCCTCGATCGCCGGATTTGCTGCGGACAGTTGGGCGAGCCATTGATCGATGTCGATGGCAAGCGACGACACGGCGGTGTCGTCGTGAACTTCGCTCACGCGCAGGCAACCAGTTCGCGGACCGACAAGTCCGCGTACATCCGCCGCAGCCTCGCCGCCGCAAAGCTCCATGTGTACTTGCTCGCTCGCTGCGCACCGCGTCGACCCATGCGGGCGGCGAGCGCCGGGTCATCGAGGATCTGGGCGATGTACCTGGCGTAGAGCGCCGGATCACGTTCAGGAACGAGGAACCCGGTGTCACCGTGATCGACCAACGTCAGCAGACCGCCGACGCCGCTGGCGACGACGGGTGTACCGCATGCCGACGCTTCGAGCGCGACGAGTCCGAAGCTCTCGCTGCGGCTCGGCACGAGCACGACGTCGGCGGCGCGGTAGTAGGTGCTGAGGATGTGGTGCGGCTGCGGCTCGATGAAGCGGACCTGATCGCGAACGCCGAGTTCGTCGATGAGCTGATCGACGTGTTGCATCTCGGCGCTGCCCTCGAGACCGCTCGCGCCACCGACGATCAACAGCAGGGCGTCGTCACGACCGAGCTCGGCGAGTGCGCGCACCGCGACGTCGGGTCCCTTCAGCGGCTGGATCCGGCCGACGAACAGCAGGATCGGGCAACCGACGGGAAGACCGAGCGCGTTGCGTGCCCCGCCGCGATCGCCTGGCGCGAAGAACGCATGCTCGACGCCCGGGGCGATGATCTCGATCTTGCCGGCTGGCTGGCCGTACAGACGAAGGAACTGTCGTTCCTCCTCCGTGCAGCTGACGCAGATCGCGTCGGCACAACCGATGATCTCCGCCTCGGCGCGTTCGCGCCACTCCGGCTCGAAGTCGCCGCCTTCGGCCTTCACCTTGGCGAGCGTGTGGAAGGTGCTGACGAACGGCAGATCGAGCTCATGCTTGATTCGATGCCCGACGAGACCGCTGAGCCAGTAGTTCGCGTGCAGGACATCCGCAGGTGACTCGTTCTTGATGTGATCGACGACGGCGTCACCGAACTCCGCGATCACCGACGGCAGTTGCTCCTTGGCGAGGTCATACGGGCCGGCGGGAATGTGAACGACGCGGTGGCCAGGCTCGACTTGAACGACCGGCGCAAGACCCGGTCGCGAGGCCCGGGTGTACGTGGTGCACTCCACTCCTGCCTGGGCCAGCGCCGACACCAGCTCGCGCACGTACACGTTCATTCCGCCACTGTCACCCGCCCCCGGCTGAGCGAGGGGTGACGTGTGCAGCGAGAGCACGGCGACGCGTTCCACTGGAAGAAAAGCTATCTGGCGATCACTCGTCGGCGGAGAGGAGTCCTTCCACGTCGGCTTCTCCGTCGCGATATCGGCGCACCAGCTCAGCACTGAGCTCGTCGATGCGGGTGAACAGCTCACGGCGTTCATGTGACCTGGCCTGCTCGAACTCGTGGAGTGCGTCTGCGTAGCGAACGAGCTCGTCGGCGCTGAACGAGGAGAGATCGTTGTCGCCGGCGTGGTCCATCAGGCCGTCGAACTCCGCCGCGAGCGGATGACCGCTGAAGTCGTTGGCCGGTCGCGGCGGCCGTGGGGCACCGCCGGTGAGGTGGGTGGACAGGATCGATGGAAGCTCGTCGGAGAGGCTCTCGGATCCGCCGTCGACCCGCCGGCGCTTCTCCGCCTGGACGAGGTCGAGCCGGGCCTGGGCCAGTCGCCGAACGTACGAGACGGCGTCGTCGTCGTTCTGCAACTTGGCACGCAGCGCTCGCAGTTCGACCAGCGAGAGCTGTCGGGGATCCAAGGTTTCTGCCATCAACATCCTCCACTTACGGGCGGCAGGACCGCCACTTCGTCATCTGCGCGAACTGGGTCGGCAGGCTCTGCCGCTTCGCCGTTGACCCACACTCTGCACGATGGCAGCACGCGCGCAAAACCGTCGCCGAACGTTGCGGTCGCGGCAGCGAGGACATCCGCCACCGTCTCGCCCGCGAACTCCGCCCGGCCGGTGCCGGCGGCTTCGCGAGCCGACGCGAACATTCGCAATGTGGCCATTGGCGCCAGCGTACCGGGCGATACCGTCCGTGGCCGTGAGCGACCCTGCGCACCTCCCGGGACTCGGGCCCGACGACGAACCGATGATTGCGCCGGTCGTCGAGCCGTTCTCCGTCGAGGTGACGCGATCGACGAAGCGTCGAAAGACCGTCGGGGCGCGGCTCGTCGGTGGCGTGTTGCGCATCGCACTGCCGTCGTGGATGAGCAAGGCCGAAGAGGCCCATTGGGTGCGTGAGATGAGCGGGCGCTTCCAACGGAAGATGTCGGCCGACCGCCTACGACTCGACGAGCGCGCCACAGCGTTGGCCCGCCGGCACGAACTGCAGCGACCGCAGAGCATCCGGTGGGCCGACGACATGCGATCGAGATGGGGCTCGTGCACTCCGTCGCTCGGCACGATTCGCATCTCGACACGCCTCGCGGTGTTTCCGGATTGGGTCGTCGACTACGTGATCGTCCACGAGCTCGCGCATCTCGACGTGCTCGCGCACAACGACGCGTTCTGGCGGCTCGTGTATCGATACCCGAAGGCCGAGCGAGCGATCGGCTATCTGATCGCCAAGTCCGGCGACGGCGAGGACGTCGATTGATCGCTCGTCCACGGCGCACGGCGAGGTCGCACCGAACCGGCGAGCACACCAGCGGCGATCAGGATCGACATGACCGAAACCAGTGTGGTGACGATGGTGCCGCTGCTCGGCTGAGCGCTCGCGATCGCGCCACCGACAGCCATCAGCGAGATCAGGCGCAACGCAAGCCGGCGGCCGTCCATCACCGGTTGGGCGACCGCTTCGACCACGATTTCCTCAGCGTCGATCGACGGCGTCAGCGGACGACCGAGCCGTTGCCGCGCCGGCTCGACCATGCAGTACTCGACCAGCGCGTTGATGGCCTGCGCCGGCGGATCGGCGAACTCGACGCCGACACGCCACCGATGCTCGCCTTCGACGTCCGATGCAGGCGACACCAGCCGGATGTTGCGGACGACGATCGGTACCTTCACGTTCTCGCATCCGCGTGACGTCGTGATGGTCGCGTCGAGGAACAGCTGCTGCCGTGACGCCAGTTCGTGGTTCGTCTCGAAGCCGGCGCCGAGCGCCGTCACGTCGAACACTGCGACCGGGTTGTCGTCGACCTCTGCCGGAATCGATGCGACGACGCGCGTCGCGCGTCGGAGCTGATTTCGCTTCGCGAACATTCGCAGGACATCGAGCGCCATCGTCAACGACCACAGCGACACGACGACGAGCCCCACGAGCGATGTGTTGGGCATGGCCCCGAGGGCATGCGTCCACTGCTCGCTCAGGCCGCGCAGCATCATCACGGAGCTCAGCACGACGACGGACGCCACCAGAGCGCCGCCGTGCTGCAAGGCATGCGGCGTCATGATCGGCGCGCGCCGCTGATCGAATCCGAGCGGATGTCGAAGTCCCTGCCACGATGCGCCGAGGTTGCGCAGCGACGAGCGCGTGCGGTCACCCGGCCGCAGCGTCCAGCCACTCATGAGCCCGAGGCCCAACGCGGTCAATGCCCATCCGGGGGCCCACAACGCTGCGATGAAGGTGATGTTCGGTTGTATCGGCAACGCGCCGGTCAACAGCGATGCCACGACGACCGCGACGAAGCACGCGCGGCGCAGCCCCGACAACGGTCGCACCGCCGAGGCAACGACCGCGAGGCGCTGACCGAGGCGAAGAGAGTTGACACGGAGGATCCCGTCATATCCGAAGACCATCGTCCGAGCGGCGCGTGCCTGCAGCACGCGACGGTCGTACACGATGTCCTGCGAGTGGATGACTTGGCGAACGAGGACCGGCGGAGCGGTCGATGCGACGACGCGCCAACCTTCGGCCATCAACGCCAACGACCAGTAGGCCTGTGCTTCGATCGGGTCGTCGTCGCCGACCTCGACGCTTTCGACAGCGGCACGTCGAACCAGCGCGCCGGACTCGACGAGAAGTGCGGAGCCACGAGCGCCCAACGCCGGGTTCAAGGTGTCGCGCTCGAACGTGAGCTCGTGCAGGCGGTTCGGGCCGTGTTCGGCGGAGTCGTCGTCGGCCATCACCGATCGTCCGATCACGACCGCGACGCGGTCGTCGTTCATCAGCGGCAGCAACGTTCGGATGGCCGTCGGGCTCGGGATGTCGCCGGCGTCGAGCAACAAGAAGATCGCGGTGGTCGAGGCGGCGAATGCAGTCTTGAGGCCGTTGCGGTCAGCCGGATCGGTCGCCGCGTACACCGCATCGAACTCCGCGGCAAGGGCCGCGACCTCCGGTCGAGCGCCGACATCGACAACGACGGCACTCGCTTTCTCTGCGGACATGAGCGAGAGCAACGTGGCCCGAATCTGATGCAGCGGCTGCTGATGAACCCGCACGACGACGTCGACTGCATGCGCGGCGTCTCCTTCGTCAGCGGACCCGGGGGCGGCGGACGGCTCCAACCCGGACGGTCCGTGCCACAGGGCCCACGCCAAGATGCCGGATCCGACGAAGCCGCCGATCTCGACGATCAGCGCTAACGCAACGAGCCAGATCGGTGGCCGGCCGGGGACCGTGACAACGCGCCAACCGAGATAGCCAGCGGTCGACGCGAGTCCGAGGCACGTCACCCCGCGTCCGATTGTGTGCGCCCGTCGGTTCATTTCTGTTCTCGCCTGCCTGGAATGTTGCGTTCCTCGAGTAACGAATCGGCACCATCGCGTTGGCACTTGAGCGTGCGCTCGTCACGCTCGCGGATGTCGAGCGGACTGCCCGTGTTGTTGCCCGGGCCGCCGCTAGCCTCCCCTGTTCGTGGGAACCCCAAAGCGTGAACGTCAGAAAGCCAATCGCCAGCTGCGATTGGAGGAACTGGCACGGCAGGCTCGAACCGTCAAGCGCAAGCGCACGGGGATGTACGTGGCGCTGATCCCAGTCGCCGCACTCGTGCTGTTCGGGTTGATCAAGCTCGTCGGCAACAACGACAGCACGGCAACGACCGCGACGACGGCCGACCCGTTTGCCGCCGATCCCAACGCACCGACCACCTCGACGACTCCGTTGCCGAGCACGATCGCGGGTGCAGTCCTCACGGGCGACACGCCGTGTCCCGCGGCAGACGGCAGTTCACCACGCACGATCACGTTCGCGAAGGCGCCACCGACGTGCATCGACGCCGGCAAGACGTACACCGCGGTGGTCACCACCAACAAGGGTGCGTACACGATGAAGCTCGATCCAGGCGCGGCACCGCACGCCGTCAACAACTTCGTGGTGCTTGCCCGCTACCACTACTTCGACAACACGATATGCCATCGAGCGATCCCGGCGTTCGCAGTGCAGTGCGGCGATCCGACCGGTACCGGTACGGGCGGTCCCGGTTACACGTTCGCCGATGAACTGCCGTCAGCCGGCTCGTACAAGGTCGGATCGGTCGCGATGGCCAATTCCGGCGCCAACACAAATGGCAGCCAGTTCTTCGTCGTCACGGGCGCCGCCGGAGCCGCGCTCGGGCCCAAGTACACCCTCTTCGGTGAGGTCACCGACGGACTCGACACGACGGTCAAGGCGTTGGACGCACTCGGCAACCCGGACCAGGCGGCCGACGGTGTTCCCCCGCTCGGCCAGATCGTGATCCAGTCGGTCACCATCACCGAAGCCTGAGGTCGCTCGCGCTCGGTCGGCTCAGATCGACGGAAGCTCGCCATGCATGGTGACCGCGCCGACCTGTTCCCAACCGTCGGCTGATCGCACGAGCGCCGCGCCGGTCGGCAGCTCGGCGATCGGCGTGTTCGCCAACTTGAGCGTTCTGTGCAGTCGATCGGGCGACCACGTCTCTGCTTCGGTGACCAGCGCGAGACCGTCGATCAAGCCGAGGCCGAGAGTGAACGCACCACCTCGCGGGTCGACCATCGGGTCGCACATCGCAGCGGCGCTTCCACCCGTCGCCGCGACGACGCCGCCGTCCGCGAGAACTTGGGTGATCGCCTCCCACAGCGGCGTCGCCTTGAGCACCGATCGAAGGTGCAACGGCTGATCGCCGACGAGGTACACGGCGCGTGCATTGCGCACGACGCCGACGGCGCCCTCGTCCATTGCTTCACCGCGGCGCATCACCATCAACGCCTCGACCTCGACATCGAGGCGTTCGGCCCAGCCGAGCGCTGCCGCGACGAGCAGCTCAGGATGTTCGTATGCGTCGGCGGTCGGCAGCATGATCACGCGAGTCGCGGCCGCAGCGGCGATGAGCCGACGGTCGAGATCGTCGTTGGCGGCGAACGGGCCACCACCTTGCAATGCCAGGATGCCGTTCATAGCGGCGAGCGTAGGCGTGCTCAGGCGAGGAGCAGGCCTTCCAACTTGACGAGCGTTTCATTCGTGACACCGATCGACTGCACGTAGTTGCGAATGGAGCCGTGGTCGGTGCACAGCTCGTCGACGATGTGACGCATCGCCTCGGGGAGCGCCGCAGTGAAGGCCGGCGGCAACGTCGCCATGCGGGCGGTCCATTCCGGCCACTCGGTCGCGGCCCAGTTACGGAAGCGCGCCATGCCTTCGATCGTCAACGCGTAGTCGTCGACGATGTCGTCGCGCGACACGCCGAGCGACCCGAGGAGGAGTGCCGCGAGCAGTCCGGTGCGGTCCTTGCCCGCTGCGCAGTGGAACACGGCTGGCAGTGCGTCGGGTTCGACGAGAGCGTCGAACGCCTTGGCGAAGCGCGGGGCTCCGATCGTGAGCATCTCTTGATAGGCCCAGACGAGGAAGTCCTCGTCGCGCTCGTAGGCCGGCCGGTCGGACTCCGACCACGTGCGGTCGACGATCGGGAGATGATGGAAGACGACGGGATGCGCTTCGACGGGGAAGCGACCTCGCTCGTCGAGCTCGGTGTCGCTGCGCAGGTCGATCACCGTCTTCAGGCCGAGTGGCTCGAGCGTCACAACATCGGCGGGCGTCAGCCGGTACAACCCATCCGCGCGAAACAACGTTCGCCACTTCGTGGTGCGGCCGTCAGCCGTTCGATAGCCGCCGAGATCACGGAAGTTGTGGACCGCTTCGAGAGCGACCAGCCGTGCCGGATCGGAGCCGACGTCGGGAAGCAGGTTCGTGGCCACCGTGCCAGGGTACCGAGACGAGGCCGCGGAGGCGGTCGCGACGCGGTGAACGGCCGATGAACTCTGTCACGTCGCGTCGATGTGACCGTGCGCGACTGCGGCGTCGAGCTGCTGCACGAGACGGGCCCACAGCGCTGGCAACGACTTTTCGATGTACGGGCCGTTTCGGGCGATGACCCTCGCCCGGGTGATGTCGTGCTCGCGCCACGTCGAGCCTCCCTCGGCGAGGTTCAACATCATCGGCGCCATCCGATCGACCGCCATCACGAATCGCGCCTCGGGCGTATCCCCGCGTTCGTACCCGTCCCACAGATCCCTGAATCGTCGACCGGTGGCCGCAGGCAGCATCGCGAACAATCGATCTGCGGCCGCTTCTTCGCGCGCCTGCTTCGTCGCCGCGCCATCGGCATCGTCGTACGCGAACGTGTCGCCGGCATCGATCTCGACGATGTCGTGGACGAGTGCCATCGCGAGTGCCGTGCCGAGATCGAGCGGCTCGTCGACGAACTGGGCGAGCACGAGCACCGCGATGCCGAGATGCCACGAGTGCTCGGCGGTGTTCTCCAAGCGGCTGCCGTCCGCGAGACGATTGCGTCGCTCGACGCCCTTCAGCAGGTCGGCCTCCATGAAGAACGCAAGCGCCGCGGCCAAGTCGTCGCGCGGCGACTCGGACGCGAGGGGGTCGACAGGATCGGACTGCATGAAGCGACGCTAGACCCGTTCGGCGAATGCACACTCCGTGGTCGGAGTTGCTGTCGCGACGCTGTGCTGAACCGTGCGCGGTGATCCAAACTGGCGGCGATGGATTCAGGCTTGTGCTGGACGCTGTGATGGGCCGCCGGCCGGTCGAGCCCGCTCCGAACCGATGGCAGTTGCCATCCCCAGACCTCGCCGACGCGAATGGATTGTGCGGCATCGGTGCGGATCTTGCACCGGGAACGCTGCTTGCCGCATACCGCAGTGGCATCTTCCCGATGCCGCTGCGCAGGAAGACGCTGGGCTGGTGGTCGCCGGATCCGCGCGGTGTCATCCCGCTCGACGGGTTGATCGTGTCGCGATCGTTGCGTCGCAGCTGCAAGCGATACGAGCTGCGGTTCGACACCCGGTTCCGCGAGGTGATGGAGCGGTGCGGCGACCCTGCTCGACCTCACGGTTGGATCACGCCTCAGTTCGTCGATGCGTACGAGGAGCTGCACCTTCTCGGTTGGGCGCACAGTGTCGAGACGTATTTGAACGATCACCTCGTCGGCGGTCTGTACGGCGTGCGAATCGGCGGGCTGTTCGCGGGTGAGTCGATGTTCAGTGACGCGATCGATGCGTCCAAGGTCGCGCTCGTCGGACTGGTGGATTGGCTCAACGAATCGGGCGCAACGTTGCTCGATGTGCAGTGGACGACACCGCACCTCGTCTCGGTCGGTGCGGTCGATGTGCCGCGAGCGACGTATCTGCAGCGCCTCGCGGAGGCCGTCGCAATGACGCGGTCGTGATCCGGGTGGACGATGCATCGGTGCCGGTGAGTTGCCTCACCGGCACCGGCGCCCAACCGCTGTGCCAAGGGTCGCCGCCGTCCCAGACACCACCGATTGACTCCGCCCGCTAAGAAAGTTCCGCCGACCTTTCGCACCGTGCATGAGAAGTATCGGAGCGCTGTGTGGTCGACTTGAGCCTTTCTTGAGGAAATTTTTTCAGCGCACGCACCACAATGCCGTGAGCGCTGTGCATCCGTAAGGAGGTAGGAGTTGACGACGCCGGACCGCGACGAGCCGTGGCTCATGCGGACGTATTCGGGGCACTCCACCGCGAAGGCCTCCAACGAGTTGTACCGCACCAATCTGGCGAAGGGTCAGACCGGCCTCTCGATCGCGTTCGATCTCCCGACGCAGACGGGGTACGACCCCGACGACGTTCTCGCGCATGGAGAAGTCGGCAAGGTCGGCGTACCGGTCGCGCACCTCGGTGACATGCGAACGCTGCTCGACGGCATTCCGCCGGCGGAGATGAACACGTCGATGACGATCAACGCGACCGCGGCGTGGATGTTGGCGTTGTACGTCGCGAACGCGGAGTCGCAATGCGTCGCAGCCGATGCGCTTCGCGGGACGACACAGAACGACATCGTCAAGGAGTACCTGTCGCGTGGCACGTACATCTATCCCCCGGCCGCGTCACGCCGGCTGATCGTCGACATGGTCGCCTGGTGCGCCAACCATGCTCCGAAGTGGAACCCGATCAACGTCTGCAGCT
>DASWRR010000619.1:0-7414 GCA_036403055.1 Ilumatobacteraceae bacterium
CGGTCTCCCCCGGCTGGACCAACTGCGGGCCCGCCGTCGACTGCCTCGCCGGCAGCCTGACGAATCCGGCGGGCGGCGTCGCGGTCGCCCAGTTGGTCGGCACGACCCTGGTCGGTCGCGGGACGATCTCGAGTTCGTCGACCTCCGATGGCGGTTGCTGGAACCCGCTGCAACGATCGCTCGCGATCGGCACCGAGCTGGTGACCGTCGGCCTCAACGAGATGCAGTTCACCGACCGCGCCTCGCTGACGCCTCGCACCACGCTGACGTGGGGCAAGGTCGACCAATACGGCTGCATGATGTACGTCGGCTGACTCACTTCGGTCAAGCGGTGAATTCCGCTGCTGCGGACTGACCGTTCATCTGTGTGGTGATGAGACGAGTCCGAACTTCGCCGATCCTGAGACGTTGGGCGTATTGGCTCAAACGTCTGACCGGTGTGTGCCTCGCCGTTGTGATCGTTCTCGGCTGGCACGCGTTGGGAACAGCGGCCCCATCGTCCGTCACAAGAGTGCTGTGTGCCGATTGGGTCCCGATGACCGGCGCGAACTTCGGTGGCAGCGATGTCGACGGTGGGTCGACGGTGTACTTCCGCACGTGCAACTCGCGCACCGAGTTGATGCGCGTTGACAACTCGTCTGGCCATGCGGAGTACCTGAACGATCAACGGGACCGAGAGCTTCACTTCCGTTGGGACCTTTGCCCATCGGCCGTCGCCGTCGAGCGGTGTCGCACATGAGCACTTCCCCTAAAGCGCGGTGGACGCCGGTAGCGTCCCGAACGCGGAATGGAGGCAATGGGTGCAACCGATGAAGCGTTCGATTGTATTTGGCATTGCCGCGCTCGGGTTTGCCAGTTGTGGAAGCGGAGGTAGCGCGGCATCCACGACGCCCGTGACTCTGATCCCGACGAGTGTCGCCGCGACAACAACATCGATTGCCGCGCCGGTCACGACGATCGCGCCGACCACGACGACGCCCGTCATGACGACGTTGCCCGCAACGACCACAACGATCGGCACCGAAGACCTGATCAAACAAGCCGTCCAGGACTACATCGCCGGCTACTTCGCTTGTGGCCAGCAGCCAGCGTCTTGCGACGCCGCGCAGTTCACAGCGTCGGAGGGATCGTCACGAACGACCGTCAACGAACTAGCTAGCGGGATGGTGGGAGCAGGGTTGCACTTCGCAACGGACGTCCGGGGGTCTTACCTCGTTGCTGAATCCATCGCCGCATCAGACACTGAGGCAACAGCTAACTACTGCGCGTTCGATGCTGTAACCGTGCTCGGGGCAGAGGGCCCAGATGGCGTTGCAACCGTCGTCAACGACGAAATCCTGAGCTACAGATACGCGTACCACTTGTTCCTCGAAGGTGGGAAGTGGCGAGTGGGATCGCAAGAACAACAGCAGCAATTGGGTGAGGGGAACCTGTGCCCGCCATCCGAATAGCCGTGATGGCCGGTGTGTTCGCGCTGCTGACATCTCACATTTGCTTCGCAGCGGGAACGGCGGGGGGAAACCAAACACCACTAGGTGACCCAGCCGGCAGTCCGCAGATTGCTACTTGGGTCATCGGGGCGGTGAATGGTGGGGTTGCACATCCGCCCGGCACCTCCTCCTGTACTCCTTGGGCGATCTTCGATGGGGCGACGACCGAGGGGCCGGGCGCGGGTGCGGGGACAGTGATCAATCCGGCTACTGGTCAACTTTCGACGATCTACTTCCGAATCTGCGATGGGACGTACCAATACGTGTACGTCGGTCCACACACGCCGGTCGACATCGCCAGATTTGCCTACCAGAAGATTGCGTCCTTGGTACCGAAGCCGTCGGTCGCGTTCTCGCCGCCGGCCGACAAGATGATCGTCAACTTCGAGACGTGGCTCGGGGTCACACCATCGCCGCCGATCACCGCAACCGCGACGATCCCAGGTCTCTCGGCGACGGTGACGGCACAACCGATCGACATCGAGTGGACGACCGGCTCGAAGGTTGCCGGCGACACGACGTTGATCAGTTGCCGGCCATGGGGATCGATCGAGTCCGCCCAAGACGGGTGCAGTTGGACGCCGGCGTACCCGTCGGTCGGCAAGGTGACGGGCACCGACGATCAGCGATATCACGGCACGGTCACCATCACCTGGCAAGTGTCGTGGCGGGCATCGAACGGCGCGACTGGCGACCTCGGCGACCTCCGCACGACGACGCCGATCCAGATGGGCGTTCGGGAGATCCAGACAATCGGCGGATAGCCGTTCCGCTCCGGCGATGTCGGCATTCATCTCTTCGGTGATGAAACACGTACGCAATCGAGCACACGCTCCACAGCTTCTCGTCGTCGCGTTCGCGGCGGTCCTGATCGCAACCACCAACCACGCCGACGCCGCGCCCATCGGCAAGGCGAACGATGCGCCGTGCAACGCGTGGCACATCGCCGACGGCTCCACGTTCGAGAGCGCGGCGACCACCGACGCCACGATGATCAATCCGGCGACCGGCAATCCGTCGACGCCGATCTTCCGCAACTGCAGATCGAACTACGAGTTCGGTTACCTCGAGCCACCGGTGCGGGCGGCTGCTTCCCACGCCTCCGCGATCCAACCCTTCACGACATCATCCACGTCGTCCGCGCCGCGCACGTTCACGACGTGGTACACCGAGCGACCCGACGCGATCGGCTTGCGCGCGATGCGGTGATCATGAACCGTACGCGGCATGAACAGACACAACGCGACCCACTTCGTCATCGGCCGCAACTGGAGCACGCCGACTCCGTCGCGCTTCACGAAGACACCCACCGACACGGGTTCGAGAAACGGCTCACCCAACGTGCGCAGATGTCCGATGACCGCGTCGAACACAGGTCGCTCGAAGGACGGCCCGGTGCTGAAGTAGTCGTCCAACGTCATCGCCGGTGCGCATTCGTGACCTTGGCCGGAGCGGGCAAACCGGCGCTCGCACTCAGGACACGTCCACGGCATGAACCCACGGTATGCCAGTGAAATCGCCGAGGGGCAACGGCTACCCTCGCTGGGCATGCCTGACGTTGAGTTCAAGGATCTCTGCATCGACGTGACCGCGGTCGATGGGCGAGCCGAGAAGGTTGCGAACTTCTGGGGCGCGGCGCTCGAGCAGCCCGTGAAGCGGCACGACGACGGCGGCTTCAGCCTCGAACCTCCGCCCCGTGGCGACAAGAACCGCTCGGTGTGGATCAATGAAGTCGCCGAGCCGCTCGCCGGCAAGAGCCGCGTTCACATCGACATTCGCACCGCCGACGGCGAGCCGGCACCGTTGATCGCCGCGGGCGGCATCCTCGAACGCGAAAAGGGCGGCGACATCGACTGGCACGTCGTCGACGATCCGGACGGGATCGCGGTGTGTGTGTTCGGGCCGCATCCTGCAGACCCGTCGGCGCTCGGACCGTTCGAGTTGGTGGTCGACGCGGTCGACCCGCCGACGATCGCCGCTTGGTGGGCAGCCCGAGCCGGCGGCACCGTTCACGCTCACGAGGTCGAGCCGTTCGTGTGGATCGACGGGGTCGCCGGGTTCCCCTACTTGTTCTGGGTTTTCCAAGCGGTGCCGGAACCGAAGATGGCGAAGAACCGCATGCATTGGGACGTGAAGTTGGTCGACGCGACGATCGACGACCTCGTCGCGACCGGCGCGAAGTTGCTGCGGCCCAAGGACGACGAGATCGGCTGGTGGGTGATGGCCGATCCCGAAGGAAACGAGTTCTGCGCGTTCGACTGAGCGCGCCCCTCAACGCATGGCGACGAGCGGGTCTTCGACGATCCGACTCACGACGCCAGTGGGGCCGACGGGAACCGGCCCGCGGATCGTCACGCGCCGAACGCGCCGCTCTGTGTTGCCGTAGTCGTCGACGGCGTAGTGCATGGTCGCGCGGTTGTCCCAGATGACGACATCGCCTTCGCGCCAACGGTGCCGCAGCACGAACTCGGGCTGCGTCATGTGCTCGTACAGCATGTCGAGAACGCCGTCGCTCTCGATCCGCGAAAGTCCGACGATGTGCGACGTGAAGCCGGGGTTGACGAACAGGTTCGGACGTCCGGTCGTCGGATGAACGCGCACGACCGGATGGATCACCGGCGCGACCTTCAGCGAGTCGTCGAGCAGCTGTTGCGCGTCCGCTCGGTTGAGTGCCGAATCGAACGGCTCACCCCAGTACGCGAGTGGCGAGATTCGGTGGACCGCTTGCAACGAATCGCACATCAACTTCACCGGCGCGGCCAGCCGCTCGTACGCAGCACGGGTGTCGGCAAACATGGTGTCGCCGCCGGACACCGGCGTCGCGTCATTCACCAACACCGACGCAGCCGGAGGATCGACGACGAACGTGACGTCGGTGTGCCACCGCGCGTTCTTCCCGCCCTTCGCTCCGTCCTGCTCGAGGATCTCGGGGAAGTCCGGATGGCCGGGCACCACCGGGTGAGCGAGCGTCGGTTCACCCAATGCGTGAGCGAGCTCGACCTGTTCCGCGTGAGAGAGGTGCTGATCGCGCAGCACCAGCAGACGGTGGTCTTCGAGCAGCGACGAGAACCATTCCGGAGCCACGCCGTCCGCGATTCGGTGGCCGGTGAGCTCCGCGCCGAACACCCCGGTGATCGGCGTGACGGTCCACTTGTCGGCGTCGGGCGACATGGACGGCATGCAGCCAGCTTGCCATTTCCTCGCTGCTGTCGCCCGATTGCAGTAAGACCGTGGACCAGGGTTATCGAGTCTTACGACTAAAGGCGACCAAAGGCTGAAGTCATAAAGCCCATTGTGGGAACCGGTGATTTGAGAGCACGATGCGACTAGAGGCTTAATGCCTCTGCTCAAATCAAAGAGGACGGAGCCACCTGGGACGGGGGGCTGAACTGGTGAACGACCAGCTCAGAGGATGAATTCGTCGCGGGCGCGTCGCTGTCCACGGATACGACAACGAGGGACGGATGAAACTTCATACAACTACTAGTTCAGCGCGCACGCGAATATCCCGCTGGCGAGCTTTGACCATCATTGCGACAGTCGGTTTGGCTGCATGCGGGGGCACCACGGCGACTTCCGAGCACGCCAACATGGACATGAGCCACACGAACGCGGCGACAGCAGCGGGCGCGGGCACGGGTGCCGCCGCGGCGTGCACCGGCAAGACACGCACCTACTTCATCGCCGCAGACCCGGTGCAATGGGACTACGCGCCGAGCGGCAAGAACATGATCACCGGCCAGCCGTTCGACGACGTCGCCAACGTGTTCGTGGCCGCAGGGCCCGATCGCGTCGGACACGTCTACGCGAAGTCGCAGTACCGCGAGTACACCGACGCGACGTTCACCAAGCTGAAGCCACGCCCGGCGAAGTGGCAACACCTCGGCCTGCTCGGTCCGGCGATCGAAGCGGAGGTCGGCGACACGATCAAGGTCGTGTTCAAGAACAACACTCCGTTCCCCGCGAGCGTGCATCCCCACGGCGTCTTCTACACGAAGGCCGCTGAGGGAGCCGGCTACTCCGACGGCACGACGGGCGCGGACAAGGCCGACGACGCGGTGGAAACGGGTCAGTCGTACACGTACGTCTGGAAGGTGCCAGAGCGCGCCGGCCCGGGACCGATGGAAGGCAGCTCGACGATGTGGATGTACCACTCGCACGTCAACGAGGTCGAGGACACGAACGCCGGACTGATGGGCCCGATGATCATCACCCGCTGCGGACAGGCGAACCCCGACGGCTCGCCGGCCGACGTCGACCGCGAGCTCGTCGTCGACTTCAACGTCATCGACGAGAACTCGAGCCTGTGGCTGGAGACGAACCGGACCGCACTGGCCACTGCGCCTGCCGCCGACGACGAGGAGTTCATCGAGAGCAACAAGATGCACTCGATCAACGGGTACGTCTACGGCAACCTTCCGGGGTTGACGATGCACAAGGGCGACCGAGTTCGGTGGTACGTGATGGCGATGGGCACCGAGTTCGACGTGCACACACCCCACTGGCACGGCAACACGGTCGTCTCCAACGGCATGCGAACGGATGTCGTGTCGTTGCTCCCCGCGACCATGATCACTGCCGACATGCAACCCGACGACGTCGGCACGTGGCTGTTCCACTGTCACGTGAACGACCACATCCTCGCCGGCATGATGTCGACGTACACGGTGACACCGTGAGTTGGATTCCGATCGGTCGTACCGACTGATCACACTCGCATGGTCCGCGGCGTGATAGCTGTGGTGCGTGAGCATCACGCCGCGAACCATGCGAGCGGTTTTGCTGCGCGGGCACGGCGGCCTCGACCTTCTCGAGTTGCGCGACGACGTTCCGGTACCCGTACCGGATGTCGGTCAAGTTCTCGTGAAGGTCGAGGCCGCGGGACTGAACAACACCGACATCAACACACGCATCGGTTGGTACGCACCCGACGCGGCGATCGGTGGGAGTGAGTCGCCGTCGTTGATCGGCGGACGGACGGACGTGTCGTGGTCGGGTGACGTGCCGACGTTCCCACGGATCCAAGGCGCCGATGCGTGTGGTCGAATCGCAGCCGTGGGGCCCGGTGTCGACGAACACCGCGTGGGCGAGCGGGTGATCGTCGAGCCCGTGTTCCGAGATCTCGCCGACCCGGGTCGACCGCCGGTGTACTTCGGATCCGAGGTCGACGGCGCGTTCGCTCAGTACACAGTCGTGCCGTCGCGCCACGCGGTGAAGATCGAATGCTCGTGGACCGACGTCGAGCTGGCATCGATTCCGTGCTCGTACTCCGCTGCCGAGAACATGATCTCGCGTGTGGCGGTTGCGGCCGACGAGACGGTGGTCGTGACGGGAGCGTCCGGAGGTGTCGGATCAGCTGCGGTGCAACTAGCGAAGCGGCGAGGGGCACGCGTCGTTGCGCTTGCCGCATCGGCGAAGCACGACGAGGTGATGGCGCTCGGTGCCGACGTCGTGTTGCCCCGCGATGGTGATCTCACCGCAACACTCGGGCGGAAGTCGGTCGATGTCGTGATCGATGTCGTCGGCGGGACGAGCTGGCCGCAACTGTTGACCGTTCTTCGGCCTCGCGGGCGGTATGCGACGAGCGGCGCGATCGCGGGGCCGCGGGTCGAACTGGACTTGCGGACGCTGTACTTGAACGACCTCACGCTGTTCGGTTGCACGGTTCTTGACCGGTCGGTCTTCGCGGACTTGGTCGGGTACATCGAACGTGATGAGATCCGTCCGGTTGTTGCTGCAACTTTTCCTTTGAGCGACATTGTGGCAGCTCAACGGTTGTTTCTGACGAAGCAGCACGTGGGAAAGATCGTTCTGACGGTCGGTTCCAGCTGACCGTGTAACACCCCTCTGCGAGGGTGGGGTCATGAGGTCGGAGGAGGTGTGTGCGCTTGTTGGGCGGGTGGTGGCGGTGGATGCCGGCTGCG
>DASWRR010000620.1:0-4432 GCA_036403055.1 Ilumatobacteraceae bacterium
CGGAGCTTGTCGAGTGGACGAAAACCATTCCGGGCGATGTCACCCATCATTGGATCGAGGGCCGCGGTCACGATCTGAAAGGCGCTGATTCGGTGATCGCATCCACGGTCGCCGAGTGGATGTCAGCCCTCGGTTAACGCGTCCTGGGGGTTGATCTGCTCGAGCTCGAGGTGCGCTGTCTCGGGATACGCGAGGAATGCGATCACTGCGGCGAGCACCTGGCCGGTGCCGACGACGAGCATAGATTCGCCGTAGCTCCAACCACGGTGCACGAGCGCGCCGACGAGCAGCAGACCGATGCTGCTCCCGGCGAGCGATAGCGCGGTGATGAAGCCGTTCGCCCGGCCGCGGTTGCCGGTCGGGAACAGTTCCGTGCGGTACACCGTGAACGCGGGGTACGCCGCGCCGGCGAGCAGCCCACCTGCGACCGCAAGCAGCCACATCCTCGAGCCTGCGGAACTGAACGTCCCGACGATCAGCAGCGTCGAGATCGGCATGCAGATCGCAAGTACCGCACGGCGGCCGACCAGTTCGGCGATCTTCCCGCCGGCGATCAACCCCAACGATGCCGGCGTCGCGGTGCACAGCGTGAACAGCGCGATGCCACCTCCTGTGTAGCCGCGCACGTCGTCGAGGTACCGATTCTGAAAGAACGATGCGGGCGCGACGAACAGGTTTGCGCTGATCGCTACCACCGAGATGATCGCGAACCGACGACGATCGAGCGGTGGCGAGACTCTGTGGCGCTGCTCGAATCGATGCGTCTCCGGAAGATGTCGCGCCAGGCTGACCGCGGGCAGCAGCCAGACCACCGACAGCAGGTACACGAGCCGCCAACCGTCCGTACCGAGGTCGGCGAGTCGTAGTGCGGCGACTGCGACGCCGGCACCGAGCCCACCCGCGAGCGCGAGGACGCTCAGCGCGTACGCCCGACTGCTGCGCGGCATCTCCTCGGCCGCGACCACCCCGATCAGCAGAGCGAGCGCGAGTCCAACGGGCCGGCCGATCGTCTGCGTTCCGACGAGGACCCAGAAGTTCGGCGAGATCGCACCCAGCGCGCACCACACGGGTGCAAGGAACGCGGTGATGACGATCATCTGTCGGCGACCGCGCCGATCAGCGAGCAAGGCGAACGGAATTGCGATCACGACGCCGAGGCGGACGATCACGCCGCCGACGCCTTGCCCGCGCTCGTCGATCCCGAAACCGTCGGCGGCGAAGCTTGCCGTCTGGGTGAACAGGGTGTTGGCAAACGCAGCGGCCATCGACGCAGCCGCGAGAAGGCCGAGGGTCGCCGCGTTGCGATCCGAGAGGCGATCAGGTGGCGACCACCACGGCATCGCATGACCGTGCGGTCGGTGCTTCAGCGTGCTACGGATCGGAAGCGCGAACAACCAACCGAACCACGGGATCACGACCCTGTAGCGAATGGTCTCGTCGACCGACGCACCCGACGAGACGGTCGTCCGGTGATACGCGGTGAACGGCCCCTCGCGTTGCGCAAACGTCGTCGTGGATCCGTCGGTCGAGTCGACCATCTCTTCGACGAGATCGTCTCGAGGTATCAGCGCGCGGTCCGCTTGCGGTGAGCCCGCCGGCCACGATTGGTGCAACGTCCGTTCGCGGCGGGACACGTGACGAGGCTACTGGTGTGGATGTGCAACAAGCCCTGTGATCGACAACGGGCGCGGCGCTGTGCGGCATACTGGAGCGCCATGGATTCCGACCGGATTGTGATTCGAGGTGCCGCGTCCCTGCGCGGCGAGGTCGCGGTCCCCGGCGCGAAGAACTCCGTCTTGAAGCTGATGGCCGCGACGTTGCTCGCGGACGGTGAGTATCACCTGTCCAACGTGCCGGCCATCGACGACGTCGCCATCATGAGCGATCTGCTCGCGGCGATCGGCGTGTCGACGTCGTTCGATGGCAACGGATCCATCACGATGACGAATCACGGCGACATCACCCCGGTCGCACCGTACGAGTTCGTCGAACGGATCCGCGCGTCGATCAACGTGCTCGGGCCCTTGCTCGGTCGTTGCGGCCGGGTGACGTTGTCCTTGCCTGGTGGCGACGATTTCGGCAGCCGCCCGATCGACATGCACGTCAAGGGCCTCGAAGCGATGGGCGCGACGTTCGAACTGCAACACGGGTACGTCGAGGCGGTCGCAGACCGGCTCCGCGGCGCCGACATCACGCTCGAGTTCCCGAGCGTCGGTGCGACCGAGAACATCCTGACCGCAGCGGTTCATGCCAAAGGGACGACCGTCATCGACAACGCGGCCCGCGAGCCCGAGATCACCGACCTGTGCGCGATGTTGACATCGATGGGCGCCGACATCGAAGGAGCGGGTTCGTCGACCATCGTCGTGCACGGTGTCGAGCCGGGCTCGTTGCACGCTGCCGATCACGCAGTCGTCGCCGACCGCATCCAAGCCGCGACGTACCTCGCCGCTGTCGCAGTGTGCGGCGGCGAAGTGGTGCTGCGCGGCGCCCGTCCCGATCACATGGAGATGCTCGTCCGGCGCATCAACGACATGGGTGTCGACGTCACGTCGGTCGGCGACGGGTTGGCCGTGTGGGCCCGTGAACGGCTGCGTTCGATCGACGTGGCGACGCTGCCGTACCCGGGCATCGCGACCGACTACAAGCCGTTGATCGTGACGATGCTGTCGGTGGCCGATGGCGTCGGCATCGTCACCGAGAACCTCTACCCGGGTCGGTTCCGCTACGTCGAGGAGCTCCAGCGGCTCGGCGCGGACATTCGCACCGACGGCCATCACGCGGTGGTCCGCGGCGTCGAACGTCTCAGTGGCGCCCCGGTACGGGCCCCCGACATTCGTGCCGGCGCGGCGTTGGTGGTTGCCGGTCTCGCAGCCGAAGGTGAGACGGTCGTCAGCGGCGTGCACCACGTCGACCGCGGTTACGACGATCTCGTCGGCCGTCTCGTCGGCATCGGCGCCGACATCGAACGTGTCTAGCGCTTGACCCTCGGAGTCGGCTTCTCACCCTTCGCGGCCGCGTTCTGCTCAGCGGCCTCCACACGTTTGCGGGCCAGCATCAACAGACCGACGATCACCGCGATCGGCCCGAGGACGAGGAGTATCTCGTCCCAACCGCCCTGGTGGGCGATCATTGCGCAACCCGGTCCGAGCTGACACCACTGGGAATGCGCAGTGACGAACGAGACGTTGACATAAGTCGCAATCCTACGGTCCGCCCTGCTTCAATGACAGGCGGCCTCCCATCGAAAGAACGTCGACACCTCATGCGTGCGCAAGTCGAAGAAACCATCGAAGTCATTCGTCCGGCTCTGCAGGCCGACGGCGGCGACATCGTGTTGCGCGACGTCAACGAAGAGACCGGGGTCGTGTCCGTGACGTTGGTCGGTGCGTGCGGAACGTGCCCCGCAAGTACGGGCACGTTGAAGGCGGGAATCGAGCGGATCATGCGTGATCGAATCGACGGTGTGACAGAAGTCGTCAACATCGAGTAGATGACAGCCCGCACGCGCCCCGTCGCCGAGCTCTTCGGTGCTGCCCGGGAGGGCGATCGAGCCGCGCTGGCTCGTCTGCTGTCGTTGATCGAACGGGGCGGCGACGAGGCCAAGGAGATCGCTCGCCTGGCCCATCCGCTCAGCGGTCATGGATACCTCATCGGACTCACCGGCGCGCCCGGATCGGGCAAGAGCACGCTCACGAGCGCGACGATCGGCCATCTTCGGTCGTTGAACACCGAAGTCGCGGTGCTGGCAATCGATCCGTCGTCGCCGTTCACTGGTGGGGCAATCCTGGGCGACAGGGTGCGCATGCAAGATCACGCGACGGATCCCGGTGTCTTCATTCGCTCGATGGCCACTCGCGGGCATCTCGGCGGTCTCTCGTTGGCGACCCCGGAGGCGGCCCGGTTGCTCGACGCGGTCGGCCGACCGTGGACACTTGTCGAGACCGTCGGTGTCGGGCAGGTCGAGGTCGAGATCGCCGGAAAGGCCGACACGACGGTCGTCGTCGTCAATCCGGGATGGGGAGATTCAGTACAGGCCAACAAGGCCGGCCTCATGGAGATCGCCGACATCTTCGTGATCAACAAGGCCGACCGCAAGGGCGTCGACGAGACGAGACGCGACCTCGAACAGATGCTCGAGCTGTCTGATCTCTCCTCGGACGTGTGGCATCCGCCGATCCTCCCGGTGGTGGCGACCACCAACGAGGGTGTCGCCGAGTTCTGGTCGACCGTCGTCGAACATCGTGCCGCGATCGAGAAGTCCGGTGAGCTCAGTCGCCGCCGCCAGTTCCGCGTCGGCGAGGAGCTGCGCGAGATACTCGCCCGTCGCCTCGAACAGCGCGCCCGCGAACTGTCGACCGGTGCGCGTTGGACGCAGCTCCACGCCGACGTCGCCGCGCTTGCGGTCGACCCGTGGACCGCCGCCGACGAA